>JANPKX010000455.1:0-13568 GCA_031426235.1 Alphaproteobacteria bacterium
CCTTGTTGAGAAAGTCCATCGCGGCCAAATGCGGGAATCCCGGCGCGCGAATTTTGCAGCGGTAGGGCCTGTTCGATCCATCAGCCACGAGGAACACGCCGAACTCGCCCTTCGGCGCCTCGACGCAGGCGTAGACTTCGCCGGCCGGAACGTGGAAGCCCTCGGTATACAGCTTGAAATGATGGATCAGCGCCTCCATCGAGCGCTTCATCTCATGCCGCGTCGGCGGCACGACCTTTTTGGCGTCGGCGACATGCGGCCCACGCCCCGCTGCCGATTTCAATTTCTCGCACGCAGCCTTCATGATCTTCGTGGACTCGCGCATCTCTTGCATGCGGCAGAGGTAGCGGTCGTAGCAGTCGCCGTTCACGCCCAGCGGGACGTCGAACTCCATCTCACTATAGGCGGCATAGGGCTGGCTGCGTCGCAGGTCCCAGGCGATGCCCGATCCGCGCACCATCACGCCCGAGAACGATCGGTCGATCGCCTCCTGCCGCGTCACCACGCCGATATCGACGTTGCGCTGCTTGAAGATGCGGTTGTTCGTGATCAGGCCTTCGATGTCATCGCAGACCTTCGGGAAATGATCGCACCAATCGTCGATGTCGCGGATCAACGCTTCGGGCAGGTCCTGACGCACCCCGCCCACGCGGTAGTAGTTGGCGTGCATACGCGCGCCCGAGGCCCGCTCGTAGAACACCATCAGTTGCTCGCGCGGCTCGAAGCCCCAGAGCGGCGGGGTCAGGGCGCCCACGTCCATGGCCTGGGTGGTGACGTTCAGCAGGTGGCTCAGAATCCGGCCGATCTCATCGTACAGGGTGCGGATCAGCAGCGCCCGATACGGCGCCTCGATGCCCAGCAGCTTCTCGATCGCGAGCACATAGGCGTGCTCCTGATTCATCGGCGCCACATAGTCCAGGCGGTCCATGTACGGGATCGTCTGGGCGTACGGGCGGGCCTCCATCAGCTTCTCGGTGCCGCGGTGCAGCAGTCCGATGTGCGGGTCGACGCGCTCCACCACCTCGCCATCCAGCTCCAGCACCAGGCGCAGCACGCCGTGCGCCGCCGGGTGCTGCGGCCCGAAGTTGATGTTGAACTTGCGGACCGGGGTCTCGGCGACCTTGGGATCGTGGAAATAGTCCGCGGCCTGCGCGGGCGCGTTGTCGCCGGTCATGACCTGCTCTTTTCGTCGCCGGGAAGCATGGCCGCAAAGCCGGGCTCGGCGCCTTCCCAAGGGCTCAGGAAGTCCCAGTTGCGCCACTCCACGGACTTCACCGGCTCATAGACCACCCGCTTCAGCTCGGGGTCATAGCGGACCTCCACATAGCCGGTCATCGGGAAGTCCTTGCGCAGCGGATGGCCGTGGAACCCATAGTCGGTCAGAATCCGCCGCAGGTCCGGATGGCCGTTGAAGAAGATGCCGTACATGTCGAACGCCTCGCGCTCGAACCAGTCGGCCGCCGCGAAAACGCCGACCACGGAGGGGACCGCCGTGTCCTCATCGGTCTGCACCTTGAGGCGAACACGCAGGTTCCGGGTCATCGACAGCAGATGATAGACCACGTCGAAGCGCAGCGGCCGCTCGGGATAGTCCGCGCCGCATAGGTCGATCAGCTGATGAAAGCCCTCGGCGTCGCGCAGGTACGTCAGCGCCTCGACCGCGCCCGCCGCAGGGCCCGTCAGCGTCAGCTCGCCGTATTGCACGTCGGCGCCGGTGATCGCGCCCTTGGCGGCCTTGAGGATCGCTTCACCCAGCTTGCCCAGGTCGCTCTCGGTCGGGGGGTAGCTCATCGCGCGATGGTCCCCGTCCGGCGGATCTTCTTCTGCAGTTGCAGCACGCCATAGACCAGCGCCTCGGCGGTCGGCGGACAGCCCGGGACATAGATGTCCACCGGCACGATCCGGTCGCAGCCGCGCACAGTCGAATAGCTGAAGTAGTAGTAGCCGCCGCCGTTGGCGCACGAGCCCATCGAGATCACATACCGCGGCTCCGGCATCTGGTCGTAGACCTTGCGCAGAGCCGGGGCCATCTTGTTGACCAGGGTGCCAGCGACGATCATCACGTCGCTCTGGCGCGGTGAAGCGCGGGGCGCGAAGCCGTAGCGCTCGAGGTCGTAGCGCGGCATCGAGGCCTGCATCATCTCGACGGCGCAGCACGCCAGCCCGAACGTCATCCACATCAGCGAGCCGGTGCGCGCCCAGGTGATGAGGTCGTCCACGCCGGCGGTGACGAAGCCCTTGTCGGCCAACCGCTGCGACACGCCATCGAAGAACGGATCGTGCTTGGCAGGGTCATATCCCTCCACCGTCGAGCGCGCGGCGGAGCCGGCGGGAACGCTGGTCACGCCCGGGGGGATGATTACTCCCATTCCAGGGCCCCTTTCTTCCACTCGTAGATGAAGCCGACGGTCAGCACGCCCAGGAAGGTCATCATCGACCAGAAGGCGAAGACAGCGGTCTCCGGCGGCAGCTTCATCAGGGTGACGGCCCACGGAAACAAGAAGGCGACCTCGAGGTCGAAGATGATGAACAGGATCGAGACCAGGTAGAATCGCACATCGAACTTCATCCGCGCATCGTCGAAGGCGTTGAAACCGCACTCGTACGACGACATCTTCTCCGGGTCTGGCGACTTAGGCGCCAGCACGGTCGCGAACAGGATGAAGACGATACCCAGAACCGCCGCGATCCCCAGGAAGATCGCGATCGGCAGGTACTCGAGAAGAAATGCGTCCATGGAGTCTCCGCAGGGAGTCGCGGCGCCCTTCTAGACCGATCATCCGGGCGTTTCAAACCCGCCTTGTGCATTGCGAAACGCCCATTGCACGGCGGCTTGGAAATGCCCATCAGGCCGTTCGGGCGACGACTCGTTCGACGATCAAGGGTAGCCCGCCTTCAGGCCGAAGTGTGAAGTCGCTTCGCGGTCGCACCACATGACCAGGCGCTGGCGTAAAGCGGTGGGCGGCCAGCCAGCGCGACAACAAGATCAAGGCCTCGGCCTGGGCGAACCCCATGCCCACGCACATGCGCGCGCCGGCGCCGAACGGGATGAACTGATAGCGGTGACGGCCGGCCTTCGCCTCCGGGTCGAAGTTCTCGGGGTTGAACAGGTCGGGCTCGTCCCACAGGGTGCGATGCCGGTGAACGATCCAGGGCCAGATCGTCACCGTCTCGCCCTTTCGGACCCGATGTCCGCAGACCTCGTCGTCGGCCAGGGCTTCACGGTCGATACGATGAACGGGCGGGTAGAGCCGCAGGGTCTCGTCCCAGACCATTCTAAGGTAGGGCAGCCGCTCCAGCACCGCCTCGCCGCCACCGCCTGCCGCCCACGCCGCCTGCGACTCTTCCCGCGCCCAGGTCTGAGCCTGCGTATCGCCGCTCAGCAGGTAGAGGGCCCACGTCAGGCCGGCCGCGGTCGTTTCATGCCCTGCGATGAAGAAGGTCATCGCATTGTCCAGGGTGAGTTGCATGGCCTCCTCCGCCTCATGCTCGGCCCGAAACGCGCGATAGAGCCGGGCTACGAAGTCCTCCGGCGGGTCGGCCTGGACGCTCCGATCACGCAGGAATACGCCCATCCGCGATGTCAGAACCCGCTGCGCCCGCCGCGCGCGCCGCTGCGCTGCGCCCGGACTGAAGCGCTCAAGACCCACCAACAGGCTAAAGGAGGCCTGCGTGGCGCCAGCCACGAAGTCGCGCACGTGCCGACCCGTTTCGCCGAACGACATGCCCGACTGTCCGGAGAACAGCGCCTCGTCGATCACCGCCGAGGTGGTGCGGGTGGCGACCTCGGCCATGTCGACAACGCCCCGGCCGTCCGGAAGCTGGTCCAGGCTCTGCTCCGCGGCCCTGTCGAACAGCGGCGTAAAGGCCGCGATGGCGTGGGGCAGGAACGCTGGGGCCATCAGCCGGCGCTGACTGTGCCAGGCCTTGCCCTCGGCCGTGAACAGCCCCTCACGCGCCAGCGGTCGCAGCATTCGGGCCACCAGACGGGAGCGACGGTAGTTCCCCGCGTTGTCGGATAACACATGCCTGATCGCCGCTGGGTCGCTGACGCCGTGAAACACCAGCCCTAGCATCTGTGCGCGCAAATAGGGCTCCGTGTAGGCGGCGCTGGGCACCGCGTTCATCAGGTTACGGGCAATGTTCGGATTGAGCAGATCGCTGAGCCGCATCGCGCGGCCGAGCGGCGTCGGCATGGCCGGCCGGAACCTCAGGCCCGAGCCAGTCGGCATTTCGGTGGCGGTCACGGCTGGCCCCTTCCCAAACGGCCGGCGGACCTTCGGCGCGTTGTCGTGAGGCCCAAAACGATATAACCGCGCTATTCTTGTGATCTGAGATCACAGGAACAGGCTGTGAACCGACGCAACGTCCCACCTCTGGGAGCCCTGCGCGCCTTCGACGCGTTTGCACGGCGCGGTCGCATGACCCTGGCTGCGGACGATCTCTGCGTGACCCACGGCGCGGTAAGCCGCCAAATCCGCAGCCTTGAGCAGGCCCTGGGCGTCGATCTCACCGAGGGTCCACGACACCGTCTGCGACTCACCAAGGCGGGCGAGCGCCTGGCGGCCGGCCTGCGTGGTGCGTTCGAGCAGATCGAGGCGACGCTCGAGGCGGTAACCGCGTCTGGACGCGCCGAACTGAGGCTGTCCTGCGTCGGCACCCTGGCGATCCGCTGGCTGATCCCGCGGCTGCCGGCCTTCCACGCGCGCCACCCGGACATACGGGTGCACGTCACCGAATCCTACGCGCCGGTGGACTTTGCCCGCGAGCGCTTCGACGCCGCGATCCGGGTCGCAGAGACCGCGCCGGTGACGGGCGCCGACGCCGTCGTATTGCTGGAGAACTTCCACGGTCCGGTGGTGGCGCCCCAGCTCGTGGGCCAGGGCCGCACCGGTCTGGAAGGCCTGACCCGGCTGACCACCGGCTCGCGCCAGACCGCCTGGGCTGAGTGGGAGCAGCACGCTGGCGTCACCCTCCCGAGCCCGCCGGACACCCAGCAGTTCGAGCACATATTCTACACCTTGGAGGCGGCCGCGGCGGGGCTGGGCGTGGGGCTGTCGCCCTGGATCTACGTCGCCGCAGACGTCGCGGCGGGACGGCTGGCCGCGCCGCTGGGGTTCGTGGCCACGCCTTCGCGCTTCTGGTTCCTTGCGCCTGCGGGCTCGGCGCACGGCCCGGTGGCGGCGTTGCGCGACTGGTTGATCGAGGAGGCTGCCAAGGCGCCGCCGCCCCCTGCCCTCGCACTCTGCCGTTGACACGATTCCCCCCCGACCATATGAGACCCGCCTTCGCTCGACCGGACGGTCCTGCGCGGGTGTAGCTCAGTTGGTTAGAGCGCCGGCCTGTCACGCCGGAGGTCGCGGGTTCGAGTCCCGTCACTCGCGCCACTTCCTTGTGGCGGAACCTCACTGATCCGCACAGACTTCCGAACAGACCGGGCGCTGTCGCAGCGCCGGAGCCCATGATGCCGTTTCCCGCCACCCATCCCGCGCTCGCCCGTGCCCTTGAAGCCCAGGGCTACCGCGAGCCGACCCCCGTCCAGGCCGCTGTCCTCGAAGCCGCGCCCAACACCGACCTCCTGGTCTCGGCCCAGACCGGGTCGGGCAAGACGGTCGCCTTTGGTCTGGCCGCCGCCATCCCGCTGCTGGGCGAGGCCGTGAGGTTCGAGCGCGCCGGCGCGCCGCTCTGCCTGGCGATCGCGCCGACCCGCGAGCTGGCCATGCAGGTCAGCCGCGAACTGACCTGGCTCTACGCTGAGGCCGGTGCCCGCATCGCCACCTGCGTCGGCGGCATGGACGCCCGCGCCGAGCAACGCGCCCTGGCTGCGGGCGTGCACATCGTGGTCGGCACGCCCGGTCGCCTGCGCGATCATCTTGAGCGGGGCAACCTCGACCTGTCGGCGCTAAAGGTCGTCGTCCTCGACGAGGCGGACGAGATGCTCGACATGGGCTTCCGCGAAGATCTCGAGGAGATCCTTGACTCGACGCCCGCCGATCGCCGGACCTTCCTGTTCTCGGCCACCATCGCCAAGGAGATCGCCGCGCTGGCCAAGCGCTACCAGCGCGACGCGGTGCGCATCGACACGATCCGCCGCGACGAAGCGCACGGCGACATCGAGTACCGCGCTGTCCGCGTGGCGCCCAACGAAGTCGAGAACGCGGTGGTCAACCTGCTGCGCTATTTCGAAAGCCCCGGCGCCCTGATCTTCTGCGCCACCCGCGAGCGGGTGCGGCACCTCTACGGGGCCTTGCGTGAGCGCGGCTTCGCCGTGGTGCAGCTCTCGGGCGAACTGTCCCAGAAGGAGCGTTCCGACGCGCTCCAGGCCCTGCGCGACGGCCATGCGCGCGCCTGCATCGCCACCGACGTGGCCGCCCGTGGGCTGGACCTGCCGGACCTGGGGCTCGTGGTCCACGCCGACCTGCCGTCGAACACCGCCGGCCTGCTCCACCGCAGCGGCCGTACGGGCCGCGCCGGGCGCAAAGGGACCTCCGTGGTCATCGTGCCCTACACCAAGCGCCGGCCGGCCGAGCGGTTGTTCCAGGTCGCCAACCTCGACGTGGAGTGGTCCGGCCCGCCCTCGGCCGAGGAAATCCGCGCCAAGGATCAGGTCCGCATGCTGGAAGACCCGGCGCTCAACGAGCCGCCGACGCCGGAGGAGCTGGAACTTGCGGGCCGCCTGCTCGCCGACCGCAGCCCGGAGGCGGTCGCCGCCGCCCTGATCCGCCTGCATCGTTCGCGCCTGCCTGAGCCGGAAGAGATGTTCGACGACGTTCGCGACCGGGGGCCTGACGTGCGTCCGCAGCGTGCCGAGCGTGGGCCGCGCCTGGACCGTGGCGCCGCGCCGCCGCCGCCGCGCGAGGATCACACCGCCGGAAGCGACGCCGCCTGGTTCCGCCTGCCGGTGGGCCGCTCCAAGAACGCTGACCCCAAGTGGCTGGTGCCGCTGATCTGCCGCCTGGGCCACGTCACCAAGAAGGAGATCGGGGCGATCCGCATCTTCGACAACGAGACGAAATTCGAGATTGCGCGCGAGGTCGAGCCGCGCTTCCTGACCGCCATCCGCGCCGCCGCCGACGCCGGCGAGATCCGCATCAACCCCGCCAGCTCGCCCGGCGCCCAAGGACCGCGCTCCGCAGGTCCAAGGCCCGATGCTCCCCGGCCAGAGGGCCCAAGGTCCGACGGACCCCGCCCGCCCGGCCCCCGGCCCACGGGACCGCGCCCGCCGCGCCCTTCCGCCCCGCCCGTCCGCGGCCGCAGCAACGATCGCGGCCCGCCGCCCGGCCGCCCCGGCAAGAAGAAGCGCGCGCCGAACGGCTAGCGCCCGGGGAACAGCCGCCGTCGGTAGGATTCGCCGCCGTAGAGCGCCAGCGCCGCCAGCGAAAGCCCGCTGAGGAAGATCGCGGCCTTCCAGGGCCAGCCGCCGACCTTGGCGGCGTGCACCGGCCAGATCGCCGCGAACGCGCGCGCGCCGGGGCTCTGGGCCTGGGCGTCGTAAACCCCGATAACCCGCGGCGAACCCGGGCTCAGATGCACCAGCGTCCGGCCATTGGCGTGCCACTCTCCCGGTTGCCTGAGCCGGATCGTCACCGGCCGATCGGGCGTGGCGGGCGGCTGGACGAGGCGGATCGTCGCTGATGGATAGGCCGCCTGGGCGAGCGCGAAGGTAGCCGGCCAATTGGTCCGCTGCAGGGACGCGGCCTCGACCCGAGGCGGGTTCGGCGCCGTCGCGCCCATCAGGGGGCGAGCGAGGTCCGGCAAGGCCAGCGCGGCCCCGGAGAGCATCGCGAGCAACACCAGCGGCGCAGTCATGACGGCGAGATCCCGGTGCGCGGCCAGCCAGCCGGCGCGGGTCGGCTGGCGCGGCAGCACCGCGCCTCGAAAGGCCCGCCGCGCCGGCCACCACAGGATCAGCCCGCTGATCGCCATCAGGGCGCCGGTCAGCCCCAGCACGCCCACGATCGTCTCGCCCCAGTCTCCGGCCAGCAGCTGGTGATGCAGGTCGAAGATCACGTCGAACGGACGGCCGCCCGCCGCCCATCGTCGGACAATCCGGCCGTCCGCGTCCAGCCATGCGCCGCCCAGCCTGGGCCCAGCGTCCGCCTCGTGCAGCGCGATCTCGTCCGAGGCGAAGGTTATTCGGCGCAGGTTGCCGGCGCCGAATTGCGCCTCGGCCGCCGCCACCACCCGCGCCAGGGCCTCCGGCGTGCGCGCCGGCGCCGATCCGGCGGTCTCCGGAATGGCGAGGCGACGAAGCTCCGGCTTGAACACCATCGTAGCCCCGGTGAGCGCGATCAGCGCCAGCACCAGGCACAGCGCCAACCCGACCCAGGCGTGCAGCTTTCGGAGCACCCCCAGCATGGGCGTCAGATCGCCGCCGAGAGCGTGAACTTCAGCGTTCGGGGCGCGCCGACGCCCAGCAGGTTGTTGCCCGCCGTGCTCCAGTAGCCCCTGTCGAAAATGTTCTCGATGTTGATCTGGCCGGTGAGCGCGCGGCCATCGACCTGGCGGGTGTAGCGCAGGCCCAGGTCGGCCGTGGCGTAGCCGCCGATGAAGCCCTGGTTGGCCGCGTTGACCGCCCGGTCGCCCATCGCGAACACGCCGGCGTTGACGGCGAACCCTTCGAGGATCGGCGGCCGCCATTCCGCGAACAGGCTCGCGGTCCACTTGGCGGTGTTTTCCGGCCGCTTCCCGATCACCAGGGGATTGGCGGCCCGCTTCTGCTCCGCGTCGAGCACCAGGGCCGAGGCGGTGAGGCTGAGCCGGTTGGTGACCCGCCCGAACGCCGAGGCCTCGACGCCCCGATACTCCGTCTCCCCGTCCAGAACGAAGCGGTTGGTCGCGTCGGTGAAGGCCGATGGCCGGGTAATCCGGAAATAGGCGACCGACAGGACGGCGGCGCCGAGCTCCGCCTTGGCCCCGACCTCGGCCTGCTCGGTGCTTGCGGGCGCCAGCACCTCGAAGGCGTTGACGGTGTTGGCCGGGGCGACGCCGCCCTCTTCGATCCCCTCCAGGTAGGTGGCGTAGAGGCTCGCCCAGGGCTGTGGCTTGTAGATCAACGCTACCGAGGGCGTGGTCGTCTTGGCGGCATAGCGGGTGGTGCGCGTCTCGCTCTCGTAATCTGAACGGCGCACGCCCAGCACGGCCTGCCACCGATCGCCCAGGCTGATCCGATTCAGGGCATAGGCGCCCTTGTCGCGGATGGTCGAGGAGTTGTCGCTGAGCCCTATGGTCCGGAACCGCTGGGCGATCTCCACCGGCGCGTAGAGGTTCTGGGCGACGTTGAAGGTCTGGTTCACCCGGCCGTTCTGGTAGCGCGTGTTGGCGGTATAGCCGACCACCAGCTCGTGGCGCAACGGGCCGGTGTCGAAGGCGGCGGACACCTCGCCGCGCACGTTGTCGTTCACGTACTTCTGGCCCTCCGCCAGGAAGATCTGCAGGGTCCCAGCGCCGGTCGCCAGATTGTAGCCCTGGAACTGGGAGAAGGCCCGGTCGCGGTTCGTCTGAGCCCGGCCGCCCTCCAGCTTGAGGGCGAAGATCTCGGCGAACCGATAGTCCATGCGGAACAGGAAGTTGCGCGCGTCGGCGTCGTAGTGCTGCCACTTGCCCGCGAGGTTCTGGTTGGTGTTCGGCCGCGGCGGCAGGGTAATCCGGCCATTGACCGGCGCCAGCAGGGCGATGGCCGCGGGCTCCGGCACATCCTTGGCGATGTATTCGCCGTCGAAGCGGAACGACAGGTCCTTGGACGCCTCGAAGTCCAGCGCTACCGCCGCGAGCTGGCGGTCGCCCTTCACCTTGTCCTGGAATGACGCCGTCTGACCGCCGGCCAGATTGACCCGCACCCCGAACCGGCCGTCGCCGAACTGCCGGCCCAGGTCCACGGCGGCGATGCGCGAGCCTCGGTCGTCACCGCGGAAGGTAAAGGCCGCGACGGGCTCGGCCTCAGCCCGCTTGGTGGTCATGTTGATGACCCCCGAGGGCGGCACGAAGCCATAGTAGATGCCCGAAGCCCCCTTCAGCACCTCGACCCGCACCTTGTCCTCCAGCGGCTGCTCCACGAGGTTGATGACCGGCAGCGCGCCGTTCAGGCGATAGTTGCCGCGGTTCTCCACCAGGATCCCCCGGATGGCGATGTTGTCGTAGGTCGCCCCGTTCAGCTGCGAACGCGTGACCCCTCCGGTGTTCCGCAGGGCGTCGAACAGGCCGTTGGCGGCTTGCGCGTCCAGGATTTCGCGGGTGATGACGTTCACGCTCAGCGGCGTGTCGATCACCCTGGCGTTGCGGAAGGCGCCCACCTGCACCACGTCGGCGTCAGTCCGGCCGGTGATCACCAGCTCCGAGACGGCGGGCGCCTCGTCGGCGATGGCTGGCCCCGCCAGGAGCGCGACCCCGGCTCCGAGGGCCCAGACAAGACGCATGGCATTCTCCGCAACTGCAAATCATTCGCAACTGCGTCGCTATGCCCTCCAACCGGTTCCGATGCAAGCCGTCACCCTCCAGGCGGCCGGCCGCGCTGAACTATCCCGGGTCCCCGTCGGATTGCGTCGCCAGCACCGCGTCACGCAGCCGCGCCCGCTCGACCTTGCCCATGGCGTTGCGCGGGATCTCGTCGATCCAAGCCACCCGCAGGGGCGGAAAATCTGGCAGGCGAGCCAGGTCCGCGAGCAGCCGTTCCCGGTCAAACCCCTGTGCGATGGCGATCGCCAGCCAGGCCTGGTCCAGGCCCGCCTTCCCGGGGACGGCGAAGGCGGCGCAGTCGGCCACGCCGGGGTGGGCGTGAACCGGCTCTTCCATGACGATCGGCATCAGCTTGCGGCCGCCCACGATCATGCGCTCGTCCAGACGCCCCTCGACCACAATGCGCCCATCCGGCCGGCGATGGGCCAGGTCGCGGGTGCAGTACCAGCCGTCGCGAAAAACGGCCTCGGTCGCCTCAGGGTCGCCCACGTAGCCTGAAGCGGTCCGCGTCCCGCGCACCCGCAGCTCGCCGCTCTGGCCGTCAGGCAGGGGTGTTCCCGCCTCGTCGACGATGTCGACCAGGGCGCCCGCCACCACGTGCCCCACCGCGCCCGGGGTGTCCGTCATGGCCAGCGCCGGCCCCGTCGCCAGACAGCTCGATTCCGTCGCGCCGTAGCCGATCCAGATGTCGGGCGAGATCCGCAGCGCCGCCTCGCGCGCCAGGGCGACAGGCAGCGCCGAGCCGCCCGACTGCAGCCGCCAGCCCGCCTGAGGCTGGAACCCGGGCGGCAGCGCGGCCAGCATCGTGCGCAGCAGGGTCGGCGTCACGACCGCGATCCCGGTGGCGTACCGCTCCATGAGCGACGGCAGGTTGGCGACGGAGAAGCCCGCGCCCGCCGCCGCGCCGAGACGCCAGGCGCAGACGGCCATCGAATAGCCCATGAGCGAGTCGGCGCCGGTCATCGGAACCCAGACGTTGCGGCTGACGCCGCCATAGATGGCGATATTCCCCAAGGTGATCGACACGGTCCGTCGCCACGTCGCCGCGACCCGTTTGGGCCGGCGGGTCGTGCCGGACGATAGCATGACGCGCACGATCGCCTCGGGATCGGGATCCAGCACCGGCAGCGGCCGATGCGGCGCCGTCAAGGCCTCGCGCGCCCAGGACTCGGAAAGCGCCAGCACGTCGCCGCCGCCGGGCGCGGCCTGCCCCTCGGGCAACAGCACGAGCTTCAGGTCCGCCGCCTCATCGTCGGAGGGGGACGACACCACGCCCAGCCGGGCCAGGGCGCAAAGCAGCGCCCGCTGCAGGTAAGGGTCCGGGGCGGCGAGGCTGACGACGCCCCGCTCCGGCCGAACCCCGAGATCCAGCAGAGCGCGACCGAGCCGGTCGATGTCGGGGTCGAATTCGGCATAGCTCACCGACCGCCCTGGCAGCACGATGGCCGGTGCCCGCGGCGTCCAGACCGCGAAATCCCGGATTGGACGATCGAACATCCGTCCGCCTACTCGCCCGGCCGGTACCGGCGCTCGATGTGACCGGTCAGCTGCTCCGGCCAGAAGTAGACCTCGCGCAGCGCGCCCGCGGCGTAACGGCTGGCCTGGTCGTTGAAGTGCGGGCTGTCCGGGTGACCACTGGCCCCGCCCGCCGTCACCGCCAACGCGCGCACCTTCGGCCCGAACTCCACCACCGCCACGAAGCTGTTCCCGTTGGTCCCATAGTACCGCTTGGTCCCGGGGTAGCGCTTGGCGCCGAACGAGGCGAGCGAGCCCCACTGCGCCGACGTGAACGGCACAGCGATCGAGGGGCCGTCGTCACGGAAGGTCTGGACAATGTCGCCATTGAGCCGTTGGAAGCGGTTGATCTCGCCCCAGGGCGTCTTCCAGCTTCCGAAGTCCGCGGTCAGGCGGTCCGACGCCTCGGCCAGGGCCGCCAGCTTGTCGGCAGGTGGCGTGCGGGTTTCCATATAGTCCCAGACACTCATATTGGCCGCCCGCGCGGCCGGCGCGCTGCGGTTCCACAGGGCCTCGCCCCAGAACACCGCCAGGGACGTCTCGGTCGAGGCCGCGGACCATTTGAAGTCCCAGGCGCCGAGCGCCGCCACCGGGTCGGCCAGTCGGGCCTTCAGCGGATCGCCGGCCTGCGCCGCGTTGTAGGCCGCCGTCAGGGTCGGGATCAGCCGGGCGAACGCGGTCAGGTAGGGGTCGTAGGCCTTGGCGAGCAGAGTTTCACGCGTGACGCCCGACGCCCCGTCCAGCACCCGGATCGCATGCGCCCCACGCGGGTTCTCGCCGGCGCTGTCCATGTAGCGTGGATAGGCGGCGCGCTGGGGGCTGTCCGCGCCCGCCGCAGTCCAGGGCCAGTTGTTGGTGTTGTAGACCCAACCGGCCTTGGGGTTGGTCACCTGCGGCAGTTCGGACAGGGCGTGCAGTCCCTTCCAGTCAGTCGCCGGATCGGAGCCGTCCACGACCTGGGTGTAGTCGAACCGGTCGTCGCGCCGGGGCACGAACTGGGGATGCAGATAGGCGGTCTCGCCCTTGTGCGAGGCGAACAGGGTGTTGTTCGACGAATTGGCCTTCAGCTCGGCGACCTTCATGAAGCTGGCGTAGTCCGTGGCCTTGGTGCGCAGGAACGACTGCTGCAGCGCCTCGACCGGCTTCACCATCAGCGCCATGGCGATCCACTTGCCCTCCTGCTCGCGCACGATCGGGCCGTGGTGGGTGCGATAGCCGGTGAAGGTCCGAGTCTTCATCGTCCCGTCGCCGGCCCGCCACGCCACCGTGATCGGCATGGCGGTCACCTTCCGGGTCTCGGCGCCGTAACGGTAACGCGGGCCGTCCGACGTGCGCTCGATGGTCTCGGCGAACTCGTCCACCACGTCGACGCCGCTGGAGGTGTGCATCCAGCCGACATGCGAATTGAACCCCTGGTAGATGAAGAACTGGCCCCAGGTCACCGCGCCATAGGCGTTCAGCCCCTCCTCGCTCGTCACCTGCAGCTCCGAGCGGAAGAAGAAGCTGGTGTGCGGGTTGATCAGCAGCAACGCGCGGCCCTCGGCGCTGTTGCGCGGGCCAAAAGCGAAGCCGTTCGATCCCTTCGGCTCCAGATAGAC
>JANPKX010000456.1:0-4974 GCA_031426235.1 Alphaproteobacteria bacterium
CGAAGGACGTGATCGCCGGCATTGAGCTCGAGGACGGCGCGTTCGGCCCAGCGATGGGCCTCAGCATAGTGGCACCGCGCCCAGAAGACACCGGCGGCTGCCGCCGCCAGCTCGATGCCGACGGACGCATCGCCGCCGGGCGCGAAGCACCATTCGAGCGCCGCGCGCACGTTGGCGAGTTCGAACAGCTGGAGACCGCGTTCCGCGTCGCTCGAAAGCGTGAGCCACGCCGCGCCGGTTCGCTCGAGCCAGCCGCGATAGTAGGTCGCGTGAAGAAGCGCCAGGTCTGCGGGGTCCTCGGCGGCGGCGCTGAGTTCGAGCGCGTAGGCGCGCGTGGTATCCAGCAGCTGGTAGCGGAGGGTCGGCCCGCGGTCGTCGACCGCCACCATCGACTTGGCCGCCAGGCTTTCGATGGCGGCCAGGATGCGGGCCTGATCGAGGTCGCGGCCCAGGACGTAACGGGCGGCGTCGAGCGTGAACGGGCCGATGAACACCGCGAGGCGTCGCAGCACCCGTCGATCGAGGTCGCTGAGCAGTCCGTAGCTCCAGTCCAGGGTCGCCTTCAGGGTCTGCTGGCGGGGCGGCGCCGTGCGCTTGCCCTCCCACAGCAGGGAGAGCCGCTGTTCCAGCAGCATCGCCGTCTGTTGCAGCCCGAAGCTTGCGACCCGGCCAGCGGCCAGTTCGATCGCGAGGGCGACGCCGTCGACCTTGCGGCAGATCCCCCCCACGACGGCGGCGTCGCCGGCCTCGAGGTTCAGGCGCGCGCCCTGCGACTCCGCGCGTTCGAGGAAGAGCTGGATGGAGGGAAAGGACCGGGCGTCGGCCGCCGTCAGCACTGCGCCTTCCGCCGGAAACGGCAGCGGTTGCAGGCGATGGACGCGCTCTCCCTCCGCGCGGAGCGCCTCGCGGCTGGTCGCCAGGATGCGCACCCGTGGCGCGCCGGCGTAGATGCCCTCCGCCAGCCGGGCGACGGCGTCGACAAGATGCTCGCACGTGTCGAAGATCAGGAGCATTTGCCGATCCCGGAGGTGGTCGATCAGGGCCGGCGTGGGATCGTCGGCCTGCAGCGTAAGGCCGATCATGGACGCGACCGCGCCAGGGACGAGGCGTGGGTCGACGACGATTCCCAGGTCGACAAACAGGACGGCGCCGTCGAGGGGCGCGAGCATCTCGTGACCGACGGCGACGGCCAGCGTGGTCTTTCCGACGCCGCCCGCCCCGACGATCGTGACGAAGCGCGATGCGGCGAGTTCCTCCGACAACGCCTGAACGCTTTCGTCGCGCCCGACCATCCTGCCCAGTCGGTTCGGCATGCCGGTATCGGCCGGTCGTCCCGCGGCGGGCGGCGGCCGCCGGTCGATGCCTGAGCGCGAGACCGGCGCCACGAAGCAGTATCCTCGCGCTTCGAGGGTGACGATGTACCTCGCGCCAAGCAGGCCATCGCCCAGCGCCTTTCGCAGGCCGGCGATCTGAAACCGCAGGCTGCCTTCGCCGACGGTGACGTCGGGCCAGACCTGGGCCATCAGCTCGTGCTTGCTCAGCGGCTCGTTCGGGCGGCTCGCCAAGGCGATCAGCGCATCAAGCGCGCGCGCACCGAGCGCCACGGCCACGCCGTCCCTCGTCAGGAGCCGCTCGCCGGCAACCAGGGTGAAGGGGCCGAACGAGATCGCCTCGCGAGCTTCCGACGCCGGATGCACCATCGCGTTGCGCTTCCACCCCACCGGAAAGCCGCCACCGTAGGTGAAGGGATGGCGTTCAGCCAGCGGCGAAGTCTGCCCCTCAGCTGGGATCGCCACTGTCAACCGCTACCAACTGCTAACGCGCATCGGTGACCAACCGCTGATTGGATGGGGGTGTGGCGAACACGGCGCGAGGGATGTGCCGAACGCCGCGCAACGGCCCGGCCTCCGGGCCTTCTCGCGGAAGGATGTAGACCGTGCCTGCAGAGCCCAACTTCCCGACGCGGCGACGCCTCCTCGCCACATCAGCGGCCGGCGGCGCCGTTCTCCTCGCCGCGCCCGCCCTCGCCCAGGCTGGGCTCACCGGCTCGACCGCCATCCGCCCGTTCAAGGTCCGGGTCCCGGACGCCGTCCTGACAGACATGCGCCGGCGGATCGCCATGACCCGCTGGCCGGAGCCGGAGAACGTCAGGGACCATTCCCAGGGCGTGCAACTCGCGAAGCTGAAGCCGCTCGTCGAGTACTGGGGGGCCGGCTACGACTGGCGCAGGGTGGAGGCCAGGTTCAACGCCCTGCCCCAGTTCATCACCGAGATCGACGGGCTGGACATCCAGTTCATGCACATCCGGTCGAAGCACCCGAACGCGCTGCCGCTGATCATGACCCACGGCTGGCCGGGTTCGCCGCTGGAGCTGCTGAAGACCATCGGCCCGCTAACCGACCCTACCGCCCACGGCGGAAAGGCAGAGGACGCGTTCCATCTCGTGATGCCGACCTATCCCGGCTATGGTTTCTCCGGGAAGCCCACCGACCTGAGCTGGGGTCCGGACCACGTTGCCCGGGCCTGGGACGTGCTGATGCACCGTCTCGGCTATCACAAGTACGTCTCGCAGGGCGGCGACTGGGGCGCGATCATTTCCGAGATCATGGCGGTCCAGGCCCCCCTGGGGCTGTTGGGCATCCACGTCAACATGCCCGGCACCGTGCCGCCGGACGTGCTGCGGCTGATCCGCAACCGGGACCCCGCGCCAGCCTCCTTCACCGAGGCGGAGAAGACGGCGTTTCAGGGGCTGGAGTACTTCTACCGCAAGGGCTTCGGCTACGCCGAGATGATGAACACTCGGCCGCAGACGCTGGGCTACAGCCTGGCGGACTCGCCGGTCGGCCTGCTGGCGTTCTTCTACGACAAGTTCGACGAATGGACGTTCAGCGGCCACGACCCGCTGAAGGCCCTGACCCGCGACGAAATCCTGGACGACGTGACCTTCTACTGGGTCACCAACACCGGGACCTCCTCCTCACGCTCCTACTGGGACGCGGCCCAGGGCGGCGGCGGGCCGTTCAACGCCTTCGATATTCAGAAGGTGCCGGTCGCCGTGACCGTCTTCCCGGGCGAGATCTACCGCGCCCCGAAGGCCTGGGGCGAGCGCAGCTTCAAGAAGCTCATCTACTGGAACGAGGTCGACCGGGGCGGCCACTTCGCCGCCTGGGAAGAGCCGGACCTGTTCGCGGCCGAGCTCCGCGCAGCCTTCCGCACGCTGCGCTGAGCTGGCCGATCCGGAGCCGCCTCCCCTCGCGGTTCCGGAACCCCGGCCCGTCGCCGCCTCCCCGGCGGCGGGCCACCCTTTCTGAACAAGGACTCCCAAAATGACCCAGACCGACAAGGTGCTCTACACCGCCAGGACCCACACGGCCGGCGGCCGCGATCATGGCGCGGCCCGCAGCTCGGATGGCCGTCTCGAGGTCAGGCTCACGTCACCCGGCGCGCCCGGCGAAGGCACCAACCCGGAGCAGTTGTTCGCCGCCGGCTGGTCGGCCTGCTTCGAGGGCGCGATGGGCCTGGCGGCGCGCAAGCTGAAGGTCGTCCTTCCGCCGGACACCGCCATCGATGCGGAAGTCGACCTCTGCCTGGTTGACGGCGCCTACTTCCTGCAGGCGCGCCTCGACATCAGCCTTCCGGGCCTGGACCGGGAGGTCGCCCAGGCGGTCGCTGACCTTGCGCACCAGACCTGCCCCTATTCCAAGGCCACGCGCGGCAACATCGATGTCGTGATCTCCGTCACCTGAGCCAGCTGAACCGGAGTCCGAAATGCCCGCCCCCGCACCCATCGGTCGCCGCCGCGTCGTCCGGCTCGCCCTCGGAGGCGCCGTCGTCGTCGCCGGCGGCGCTGGGCTCGTCGCCGCCGGCGCCAATGCGCTCCGGCCCCCGGCGGGCGATGCGCCGGCGGCGCTCCGCGCGCTGAGCCTCGGCGGGCCATGGCTCAACTCGCCGCCGCTCGGGCCGGCGGACCTGCGCGGCAAGGTCGTGCTGGCGAACGTCTGGACCTACTCCTGTATCAACAGCCTGCGGCCTCTGCCCTATGTCCGCGCCTGGGCGGAGGCGTATCAGAGCCGCGGCCTTGTGGTGGTCGGCGTCCACACGCCGGAGTTCGCCTTTGAGAAGGACCTCGCCAACGTCCGTCACGCGGTAGATGACCTCGGCGTCGGCTTCCCCGTCGTCCTCGACAGCGATTACCGGATCTGGCGGGCGTTCGACAACGAGGCCTGGCCGGCCTTCCACCTGCTCGGCGCGGATGGCCGCCTGCGCAGCCGGGTCTACGGCGAAGGCAGGTACGACAGCCTCGAAGCCGACATCCGGAAGCTGCTGGGTGAGGCCGGCGAGACGCTCGTCACGAACCCCGTCACGGTCGTTCCCGGCGAGGGCGTGGAGGCCGCACCGGACTTCGCCAGCCTCAAGTCTCCCGAGACCTACCTGGGCCATGCCAGGGCCAGCAACTTCGCCTTCCCCGGCGGCGTTCGCCGCGACACGCCCAGCCGCTACGCCGCGGCGCCAGCGCTGGCGCTCAACCACTGGAGCCTGACGGGCCGCTGGAACGTCGGCCCCGAATTCGCGACGCTTGCCAGCGCGCCAGGCGTCGTCACGCTCCGCTTCCACGCCCGGGACGTGCACATGGTCCTCGGCCCCGGTCCCAGCGCCCGCCCGGTGCGCTTCCGCGTCCGGGTCGACGGGGCGCCGCCGGGCCCGGACCACGGCGTCGACGTGGACGCCGCCGGCCTCGGGACCGTGCGCGAGCCGCGGATGTACCAGCTGGTCCGCCAGTCCGGACCCATCGGCGACCGCACCTTCCAGCTGGAGGTCCTGGACGCGGGCCTCCGCGCCTACGTCTTCACCTTCGGCTGATCCCCATCACCCTGCGGAGCGCCACACCATGATCCCCACCCTCGACGCGATCGACCACCCTCGCCGCCGGCTTGTTGCCGCAGCCATACTGGCCGCGGCCGCGCCAGGGCACGC
>JANPKX010000457.1:0-5155 GCA_031426235.1 Alphaproteobacteria bacterium
CGCGCCCGACACGCGGTTGGTGATCAGCTCGGCGCCCTCGGGCACCCGCGCCATCCGCAGCCGCGCGTCAGTGATCCCGCCGCGACCCTCATAATATCGTTCAAGGATCGCGCGGCCCTCGGGATGCACCACCACGCCGACCCCGAGCGCGGCGGCGATGCTGTCGACCGTGATGTCGTCGTGGGTCGGCCCGATCCCGCCCGTGGTGATCACATAGTCGTAGCGCGCGCGCAGCGCGTTCAGCGCATCCACGATCTCGTCCATCACGTCGGGCACGGTGCGAGTCTCGGCCAGGTCGATGCCGATGACGCCCAGATAGCGGGCGATGTCGCGGGTGTTGGTGTCCTGCGTCCGCCCCGACAGGATCTCGTCGCCGATCACCAGCACGGCGCAGGTCACGCGGTCGTCGGCGGGCTGGCTCATTCCATCTCCTGCGGCTCAAGGCCGGCCACTGTAGCGGCGTGGCCGCCTCCTGCGCTACTGCACGCTTCGATGCAATTCCCCTCTCCGCTCGAACGCGGAACCCTGCTGGCGCGCTACAAGCGCTTCTTCGCCGACGTGGCGCTGGACGACGGGCGCCGGATCACCGCCCACTGCCCCAACCCCGGCGCCATGCTGGGCCTCAACACCCCCGGCCTCGTCGCCTGGGTCTCACGCTCCGACGACCCCAGGCGCAAGCTGGCCCACACCCTGGAACTGGTGGAAGCCGACGGCGGCCTCGTCGGCATCAACACGATGCACCCCAACCGCCTCGTCGCCGAAGCCCTGGCCGCCGAGGCGATCCCGGAACTCACCGGCTACGCCACCCACCGCCGCGAGGTGCGCTACGGCGCGAACTGCCGCGTGGATTTCCTGCTGGAGGGGCCGGATCGGGCTCCGTGCTGGCTGGAGGTGAACAATGTCCAGCCTTTTTACAACGCGCGCCTCAAACCCGATCACAGACTTTGGCTCGAAGTGAAAAACTGCCACCTCTCTCGGGAAAAGGGGTTAGCCGAGTTCCCCGATTGCGTCGCGGCACGCTCGACGCGGCATCTCCAAGAGCTTGAAAACATGGTGGCCGAAGGGGATCGCGCGGCGGTCCTCTTCGTCGTCCAGCGCACCGACTGCGACCGCTTTGCCCCTGCCGCCGATTGCGATCCGACCTTCGCCAAAGCCCTTGAACGCGTCATCGCCAACGGGGTCGAACTCTACGTCTACGGATGCGAAATCACCTTGGGCGGCGTTCGACTCGCCAAGCGCATCACGACCTGAATCAGAACGGAATCTCGTCGTCGAGATCGTGACTGAACTCTTCGCGCGCGGGCTTACCGAGGTCATCGTCCCGTCGCGGTGGCAGCATGAGCGGCATCGCATCGACGGGCGGCAGCTTGCGGTTTTCGTCGTCCACGGCCTTTTGCTCGGCGACGGTGACCATCACGTTTGACAGCAGCTTTTGGAAGGTCGGACTGTCGGCCAACTGCAACACGTTGGCCGACACCGACAGGATGCCAAGAACCCACGCGCCGACCTTCAGAACGTTCAGCCGATCCTTTTCGAGTGCAGCCTCGAACTCGGCCAGCTTTGCGTGAAGCGCGCTGCGCTTCGCCTCGGGCATTTCCGTTTTGTCGATGTGATCCTTGATGTGGTGGAGGTGGGTCCGTATCCGCTCCTTCGCCTCGATGGAGAGCTTGATGGAATCGCGGCGCGTACGAAGCGCGTTGCCCATGACAAGCTGAGCCAGATAGTGGTCCAAGTCGGCCTTGAACTGCCGGAAATCGTCGTAGCCGAAATGCTGGTAGCGCGGCACTTCCAGCTTTGAGAACGGCTCGATGTTGTAGGTTTTGCCGAGGCTGATCACCGTACTCATGAAGCCTATCCGGGCATCATCGTATGAGTGGCTGTCGCCTTCCGTCTCTGAGAGCGCGTGCAGTCGCTCTTCTAAGCGCCCGTGGATCAGGCGCACGAGATACGCGAACGCCATCGCCGGGTCCTCCGGCGCGTCCTCAATCTCATCCTGCTTCAGAAAGTCGAAGATGTTCATGGCCGTAAGGTAGAGCCTGTCAGTGAACGGCGGTAGGGCTCGCGGGCATCACCTTGGGACCCTCCAAGGTGTGCTATCGAAAGGGCTTGCGACGGGGGGCGGGCGGCGTGGATCAGGTTCGGTGGAAACGGTGGATCGCGATTCCCTCATGGCCTTGCCCGGCCTGCCAGAACGGAACCTACCGGATCGTCTCCAAGACGATCCAAGTGACCGAGAGCCGGGCCGAGCGGCTCAGCCAGAGCGACCCTTCAGCGAACCACGACGACATGCTGGATCGGTTCGTGGCGCACATGAAGTGCGACGCGCCCAACTGCGGGGAGACGGGGACGATCGCGGGCAATCGCAACACCTTTCGGTTCTGGGTGCCCGACGAAAACGACTACCGCTCCGAGGTCAGCTACGAAGCTCTATCCGTCATCCCCTCGCCGCTCCCATTCAAGATTCCGCCGAAGGTCCCGCGCCCCATCGAATTGAAGGTTCGGGAAGCCGCCACGCTGTTCTGGACCGACCAGAAGGCGGCGGCGAGTAGGGTCCGAGAAGCCATCGAAGCGATCCTGACCGACTTCGGCATTCCCGAGCACAATGACAAGGGTGGCCCCATTTGGCTCGACACGCGGATCAAGCTCTTCCGTGAACTCGACGATGGCAAGTGGGCCGAACAAGCCGATCTCATCGAGGCGGCTAAGTGGATCGGCAACCTCGGAACGCACGACACGGTGACCCGCGATGAGGCCCTCGACGCGTTCGAGATGTTGGAAACGGTAATCGAGGACGTGTTCGTGAGAGCGCGCCACAAGGTCTTGGCCAAGGCGCGAGAGCGCAACGACAAGCACCGGAAGCCCAAGGCGACAGCATAGGTCACTTCAGGCTGGCGGCGGCGGCGAGGGTCGGGGGCGCTCGTGACCAACTGAAAGGCCCTTGCTCGAAGCGGCGGGCCTTTCCCAATCGCCGCGCCACGCGGGGTGGAAATCGTCTACGGTTGAGGTTGAACAATCGGGGGCGGCGGTATGATTTGGGTTTGGGTGGGCTCGGCCTTACTGGTCGGAGCCGTCGCTAGTTTTCTACTCAGCGCCCGGTTTTTCGCCAGCCTTATCAAGGAGGCTGCCGACGAAGCCGCACGACACAAAGCTTCGGACCAGAACCTTTTGATGCGGACGTTTCGGCGGGAACTAGCCAACTGGCTGTTCAAGACCGACCCCGACCGCTACCGCGTTCTATACGAGCGGGCTCGGGCGACTGAGACGGAAGTCCTAGCCTCTGATGCCGCGACCAGACACACGCTGCTCAAACGCATCGCCACCGACATGCCGTTCATCGCGGACTTTGACTTTGTGGGGTCCCGCGAGTTCGTCACCTATGCCGATGCACTAAGCGTCTATTCGTATGAGGAAGTTGAGGAAAAATACCTCGACATCGTGCGCTGGCAGTCGCTGCAAATCGCGGGCGACCCGGCTTGGAAATGGATCGACAAGCCCACGAGCGACGGCGACCTAAAATTTCTTCCCGAATACACGAAGCGGCTGAAGGACACTCGGTTCAAGAAGCGCCTCGAAGAGACGATGCGGCTGTATCGGTTCGCGAGGAGCGGCACAGATTCCTACGACATTGAGGACGACCTTTTCGCCGTTCGACACGTCTACCACATCGTTGAAAATCGCCATGGTATCCACCTCAGGGATACGGGGGAGTTCGGTCTGTTTTCAACGTTCGATGACGACGACCGTCACTTCGAGAGCTATTATCGATCCTCGCCCGACTTCAGTGAGGAGCACTGGTTGGACGCAACGGCCACTGAATAGCTATCCCAACCCCCTGAGAACTACTGCACCCGCAATGGCGGCTAACAGCCACAGCGCGCATTTCTGAAACTTCAGGGTCTCCCGCAGCAACGGCGCAAGGTCAGCGCCCACCGGGGTTTGCGGTGCCCGCGCAACCTTCGTCTCCGAGTTCCCCGACTGCGTCGCCGCCCGCTCGCTCAGGCACCTTCGCGAACTCACCGCCATGGTCGAGGCCGGCCAGAGGGCCGTGATGCTGTTCGTCGTCCAGCGCACCGACTGCGACGCGTTCGCCGCCTGCGCCGACCTGGACCCGGCCTATGCGAGGGGCCTCGACGCCGCCGCCGCAGCGGGGGTGGAGGTGCTGGTCCGGGCCTGCGAGATCAGCCCCCATCACGTCCGCCTCGCCGGTCCGCTGCCGTGGGCCAAGCCAGCGTAAGCCCTTCCACCACCCTTCGGGCGCTCCCCGGTTGAATTTCCTCGCCGCGGTTGCGACATAGGCCCCTGGAGCACCCCGATGACCGACACCCTCGAGGCCGAGTACCGCACCAGCCAGATCAAGCTGCACGGCCCCGACGGGTTCGCCGGCATGCGCGCGGCCGGCAAGCTCGCGGCCGAATGCCTCGACATGCTGGCCCCGCATGTGGTCCCGGGCGTCGTCACCGGCGACCTGGACGACCTGGCGCGCGAGTTCATCCTGGATCACGGCGGCCTGCCCGCCTGCCTGGGCTATCGCGGCTACACCAAGACCACCTGCATCAGCCCCAACCACATCGTCTGCCACGGCATCCCCGGCGAGCGGGTGCTCCGCGAGGGCGATATCGTCAACATCGACGTCACCGTCATCGTCGACGGCTGGCACGGCGACACCTCGCGGATGTACGGCGTCGGCGCCGTCGCGCCCCGCGCCAAGCGGCTGGTGGACGTGACCTATGAGGCGCTGCAGCGCGGCCTGGACGCGGTGAAGCCCGGCGCCACGACCGGCGACATCGGTCACGCCATCCAGACCTACGTCGAGAGCATGCGCTGCTCGGTGGTGCGCGACTTTTGCGGCCACGGCCTGGGCAAGGTGTTCCACGACGCGCCCAACATCCTGCACTTCGGCCAGCGCGGCGCGGGAGAGGTGCTGAAGCCCGGCATGTTCTTCACCATCGAGCCCATGGTGAACCTGGGCAAGCACCCGGTGAAGCTGCTGGCGGACGGCTGGACGGCGGTCACCCGCGACAAGTCGCTGTCGGCCCAGTGCGAGCACTCCTGCGCCGTCACCGAAACCGGGGTCGAGGTGTTCACCGTCTCCCCGACCGGCCTCTTCCGGCCCCCGATCCAGGCCGGCTGAGCCCTGCGTCGAGGCTTGCGGCGA
>JANPKX010000458.1:0-2625 GCA_031426235.1 Alphaproteobacteria bacterium
CTTCGAACAATCGGTTTGTTATCGGCACACCAAAGACGAGACCGGGCGTCTTGTCGACTGGCGGTTAGACGATGAGCGGGCGGAAGAGGCCGCGTTCGCGGTGTTCCAGCGCCTGTTCGGCGGCGATCAGGGCGGCCGGATCGGTCCGCAGCGCCTCCAGTTCACCCGCGCCCAGGCCATCGTCGCAGAACACGCCCACGCTCATCCGCGCCATGGTCGCGAACATCTCCCCGTTGATCCGCTCCACCAGGGGCGAGCCGCGCGCCGCGGGACTGGTCTGCATCTCCAGCAGCCACGGCTGGCCGGCCTGGTCCAGCAGCATGTCGAACCCGATCAGCTTGGGCCCGAACGCCCGCGCCGGCCCCGCCGCCGCCTGCCGCGCGAACAGCCCCTCGCGCGCCAGCGTCCGCAGGAACCAGGCGGCCTGATCGCCGATCCGCCCCATCACCGCCTCCGCGTCCAGCCCGTCCGCCGCCAGCACGGCCCGCAGGCCCCGCACGTGCCCCACGCCCTCGGCCCGGGGGTCCGCGCTCACCACCAGCCCCGGATGGCCCTTGTGCAGCGCCGTGTTGGTCACATGCACCGCCGCCTCGCCCAGCCGCGCGGGCGAGGGGTCGTAGGGCTCCGGCGCCAGCCGCACCACCCCCTCGCCATACAGCCACGCCCGCAGCGGCGCCGCGCCCGTCACCAGCACATAGATCCGCAGGTGCCCCTTGTGCCCGTCCACCCGCCGTGGATCGCCGATATAGCGCTGCACCACCACGTCGTGGCGGTCGGCGGCCGCGGCCGGATCGTCGGTGACATAGATGCCCTGGCCCCCCGACCCCCGCGCCGGCTTGACGATCCACCGCGCGCCTCGCCCTTCGCCGGCCACATGCGCCAGCAGCGCGGCCCGCGCCTCCGGCAGTTCGAAGCTGACCGGAACGCGCCCCGCCGGGTCCGCCGCCAGCCCCCGCCGCAGCACGGCGGCCAGCCGGGTCTTGTCCACCAGCCCCAGCCATTCCGGAAAGGCCGCCGTCTGGTCCCGGTCGGCCAGCGCCGCCCCCACCAGGGCCGGGTTGAGCCGCAGGGCGTTCAGCACCGCCTGGGCGTGCCGGTCGGCGGCCAGCGGGCGGCCCTGGTCCCGCGCGATCCGCATGGCGGCGGCCTGGGCGTGCAGCGCCTCGAAATCCCCCGGGGCCGTCGCGGCGATCAGCCCCTCGCAGGCCCGCGCCGCCGCCTCCAGCCGCCCCAGGCGGTGCAGCAGCCGCGCCGCCATCGACCCCGCCATGCCCGACCGGGTGACCTCATAGGCCCGCCGGTAGGCGGCCAGCGCCCCCGCATCGTCGCCCAGCGCCATCAGGCTGAAGGCCAGCCGGTGCAGCCCGTCGGAATGGCCCGGATCCAGCGCCAGCAGCACCCGCGCCGACGCCGCGCAGGCCGCCGAATCCAGACACCGGTGATAGGCCCCCGTCAGCAGCGCCCGCACCGGAACGGAACGCGGATGGGCGGCCGCCAACGCCTCCAGCGCCCCGATCGCCGCCTCCCGGTCATGCTCGATCCGCTCGGCATAGACCGCCTCGAACGCGGGATCGTCGATGCTGACGGGGGCTGTCATGACCCCTCGGCGTTAGGCGAGGGCGGCCACCTTGTCGAGGCTCGCCTTTACCTGCCGGGTCATGGCCGCCAGCCTCGGGGTCGGGCAGACTGAGGGCATGAACAGCACGATCGGCGATGTGGTCAGGCGGTATGCGCAGGCGTGGGCGGCCGGCGACCTGGCCGCCGTGGTCGCGGCCTACGGCGAGGACTTCACCCTCCACTACCAGGGTCGCCACGCCCTGAGCGGCGATCACCTCGGCAAGGCCGCGGCCCTGGCCGCCCTGGCGGCGTTCTCACGCCGGACGGACCGGGCGCTCATCCGGATCGTCGACGTGATGGCCGGCGAGCACCGCGGCGTCGTCATCGCGCGCGAGCGGCTCGGCGCCGGCGCCGCCCGCGTCGAGGTCGAGCGCACGCTGGTCTACACCGCCGCCGACGGCAGGCTCCGCGAATGCTGGGTCTACGACACCGATCAGGCCCTCATCGACGCCCTGGTGGGACCCTGAGGGCAGAGCGGTGCGTCCTGCTCGACCCTTGCGCTTAACCCCGCGTAGGCGGGGACCCACCCCCGCTCATCCCCGCGTAGGCGGGGACCTAAGCCGACGTCGGTCCGGACCCGGCCGCGCCTTGCCGTAGCACAGAACGGGCCGGCTTTCCGAAGTCGTGGCCTCTGGGTGGCTGGATCAAGCCCACGACTCTCGTCCCCAGCGCCTCAGCTCTGTACCGATCAAGGCCATCGGCGCATTGCAGACATTGGGTTCGGCGCCGGCGAATATCTGCAATGGGTCGATTGTCCCCGTTGGCTCATCGCCTGAAGCCGGACGTTCGAGCATGACGCCCGGAACCGGACCTCACCAACGGCTGAGATGGGGGGATTGCGGAACATCGCCTCATTCCCAAAAGCCCACTGCAGCTCACGGACGGTTGCCACTTGTCCTTCCTACGTCTGCCGGATAAACAGAACGTACTTAGCCGCCCCCTGAGCGGGGCCGGAAATTTTCCCTGACGCCAGACTGACTAGTGCCGTCATCGAGACGCGCGCCGCTG
>JANPKX010000459.1:0-4141 GCA_031426235.1 Alphaproteobacteria bacterium
AGGAAGCCGCCCGCACGCTTGGCGCCACCGACCTGCAGCGGGTCACGCGGGTGGTGTTCCCGGCGTTGGCGCCGGCGCTCCTGTCGGGCGTCAGCCTGGCCTTCGCG
The DNA here is from genome assembly GCA_031426235.1 of Alphaproteobacteria bacterium. Classification (GTDB taxonomy): domain Bacteria; phylum Pseudomonadota; class Alphaproteobacteria; order Caulobacterales; family Caulobacteraceae; genus Phenylobacterium. The sequence continues at coordinate 108 of JANPKX010000459.1, forward strand.
CGGGCTGTGGGCGAATACGGCTCGGTGATCTTCATCGCCGGCAACCTGCCCATGAAGACTGAGATCGCCCCCCTGCTGATCGTGATCAAGCTGGAGGAGTACGACTACGCCGCCGCGGCCACCATCGGCCTGGCGATGCTGGCCATCTCGTTCGGCGCCCTCATCGCGCTCAACGCCGCGCAACTGGCGCTGGCCGGTCGGGGGCGCCGATGACCCGGGCCATCGCCGCACCTCGACATGTTCGCCTGCCGGGCATCGCCCCGTTTCTGGTGCTGGCGAGCGTCACTGTGATGGCGGGGCTGGTGATCCTGCCGCTGGGCGTGGTGTTCCACGACGCGCTGGCCAAGGGGCTGGGCCCCTACCTCGCCGCGCTCAAGGAACCCGACGCCCTGGCCGCGATCCGGCTTACCGCCATCGTGGCGGCCATCGCGGTGCCGCTGAACGCCGCGTTTGGCGTCGCCGGCGCCTGGCTGATCAGCAAGTTCGAGTTTCGGGGAAAGAGCGTGCTTCTGACCCTCATCGACCTGCCGTTCTCGATCTCGCCGGTGGTGTCGGGGCTGGTCTGGGTGCTGATCTTCGGCGCTCAGGGCCTGTTCGGGACCTGGCTGATCGAGCACGACCTGAAGATCATATTTGCCCTTCCCGGACTGGTGCTGGCGACCGTGCTGGTGACCTTCCCGTTCGTGGCGCGCGAACTGATCCCGTTGATGCAGGCGCAGGGCGCCGACGAGGAATCCGCGGCCTTGACCCTGGGCGCCTCGGGTTTCACCACCTTCATGCGGGTGACCCTGCCCAATATCCGATGGGCGCTGCTTTACGGCGTCCTGCTCTGTAACGCCCGGGCGATGGGCGAGTTCGGCGCCGTCTCGGTGGTGTCCGGTCATATTCGGGGGCTGACCAACACGCTGCCCCTTCACGTCGAGGTGCTTTACAATGACTATGATAGCGTCGGCGCGTTCGCAGCGGCCTCCGTCCTCGCCGGACTTGGGATCCTCACGCTTGTCCTCAAAACTGTCCTCGAGTGGCGCCATGCCGGAGAGCTCGCCGCGGGCCGCAACGCCTGACGCCGCCTTGGAGATCAAGGGCGTTTCCAAGCAGTTCGGGCGTTTCCCGGCGCTGAAAGACGTTTCGCTCCAGGCCCGTGACAAGGAATTTCTGGCGCTGCTTGGGCCATCGGGCTCGGGCAAGACCACCCTGCTGCGCGTGCTGGCTGGCTTGGAGACGCCCGACGCGGGCGAGGTGCGCTTTGGCGGCGAGGACTTCCTGGCCCTACCGGTCCGCGAGCGGCGGATCGGCATGGTGTTCCAGCACTACGCCCTGTTCCGCCACATGACCGTCGCCCAGAACATCGCCTTCGGCCTCAGCGTGCGCAAGCGCTCCGAGCGGCCGGGCAAGGCCGAGATCGCGGATCGGGTGCAGCACCTGCTCGACCTGGTTCAGCTCCAGGACCTGGGCAAGCGTTTCCCTTCGCAGCTCTCGGGCGGACAGCGCCAGCGGGTGGCCCTGGCGCGGGCGCTGGCGATCGAGCCCCGGATGCTGTTGCTGGACGAGCCGTTCGGCGCCCTGGACGCCCAGGTGCGTCGCGAGCTTCGCCGCTGGCTGCGCGACCTGCACGATCGGGCCGGCGTGACCACGGTGTTTGTCACCCACGACCAGGAGGAGGCGCTGGATCTGGCCGACCGGGTGGCCATTCTCAAGGACGGGGAACTGGTGCAACTGGGCGCGCCGAATGCGGTCTACGAGCAGCCGGCCACGCCGTTCGTGTTCGACTTTCTGGGTGCGGCCTGCCGGATGCCGGGCGTCGTTCACCAGGGGCGGCTGCGGATCGCGGACTGGGAAACCGTCGCCCCTGAGGCGGCGCCGGAGGGTTCCGTCGAGGTCTATTTCAGGCCGGACGAGGTGGCGTTCGGTCCGCCGGACGGCCCGGGTCTCGCAGCTCAGGTCACAGGCGTGGCCCAGCGTGGGCCAGACGTGCGCATCGATTGCCTGATCGAGGGCAAGCCCATGGAGTTGCAGGCGCATGGTCCCAGCTTGCCGACGGGCGTGGCGATGGGCGCGGCCTTGCGCATGACGCCGATCAGGCCGCGCGCTTACGCCGCCTGACCGGCTGAGGGCGGGCTGCCGACGTCAGCCGCCGTTTGCGGCCAGCCAGCGATCCATCTCCGGCACGCGATCCTTGATCAGGCCCAGCCGGAACGCGATGGCGGCCTTGGCCTTGGTGATCTCGCCACGGGTCGAAGCCGGGACGCTGGCCGCCAGCCTATCCAGCTTGCCCAACATCGCGGGATCGCGAGAGCCCAAGGCCAGGCCGGAGTAGTATGAGGTGCGGCTGGTGGGCTCCAGCAGGGTGTCCAGCTTGGCGCGGTTGGCGATGGCGAAGTCAAACGCGCGATCGGGGTCTGACCCGCTGACAGCGCCCACGATACCCGGAATCTCGGTCGGTGACGGTCCGCTGGTGAGCGTCAGGTTCAGGGCCCGGTCCAGCAGGACGGGGTCGCGGCTGGCGCCCAGGTAGCCATAGAGGCGCGCACGATCGGTGATGTCCTTGGAGGCCTTGGCCTGGTCGAGGATCGCCTCCCAGGTCTTGGCGTCGGCATTGGTGGCGACGATGGCCAGGACCGTGCGGCGAGCGGCGCCCGTCAGGGTGGCGGGCTCGGCCAAGTAGCGGTCGAATCGGCGGCGGGCTTCGGCCACGGTGGCCGCATCGCCCAGCTGCCCCAGCGCCGTCAGAACAGCGCGGCGCAGCGTGGCCTCGTTGTCGGACTCGCCCGGCTTCGCGTCCCAGCCCAGGCGCTGGGCGATGGGGGCGAGGCGGGCGACGGCGAAGGCGCGATAGGCCGGCTGGCCGGCCGCGCCGCGGTAGAGGGCGTCAATGGCCTGGAGTTGGCCTGAAAGGGTCTGCAGAACCACCGGCTCGGTGTTCGCCGGTGCGTTCTTGGCCAGGGCCAGGAAGTCGCTCATTGGAACCTGACCGGTCTCGCCAAGCGCCCGGCTGTCATACAGCAGGCCCAGCTGGTCCGCGGGTGGAAGGCTGGCGAAACGCGGGGCCAGACGGCCCCACAGGACCGGCGAATAGGCCGTGCGGAAGTAGCCGGTCTGACCGGCGTTGACGACCACCGGGCCGGCCAGGGGCGCGACCTGGGGCTGAGCCGCGCTGACGAGGCCTTGCCAGGCCTTGCCGTCCAAGGCCTTGACCGACACGGGCGTGCGCCAGTTGGTCGGCGTGCGCTGGCTGGCGTCGGCGCCGAAGCGGCTCTGGGTCAGCTTGACGCCGCCTTGGCCCGCCTGGGCCTGGATCAGCGGCACGCCGGCCTGGGTCGTGAAATCCCTGGCCATAGCGGTAAAGCCCCGGCCCGGGGCGGCCTTCTCCAGCTCAGCCCAAAGGTCGGCGCTGACCGTGTTGCCGTAGGCGTGACGCTTCATGTAGGCGCGCACCCCGGCCCGGAACGGCTCCTCGCCCAGGTAGGACTCGAACATGCGGATGACCGCCTGTCCCTTCTGATAGGTGATCTGGTCGAAGGCGTTCGCGGCGGCGAAGACGTCGGGGATGTGGGTGACGATGGGATGGGTGCCTGCCCGCGAGTCCAGCCGCATGGCGCTCTGCTGGCCGCCCTGAGTCTGCAGCCACATGTTCCACTCGGGGTGGAAGTGGTCGGTCGCCTTGTTCTCCATCCACGAGGCGAAACCCTCGTTCAGCCACAGGTCGTCCCACCAGGCCATGGTGACCAGATCGCCAAACCACTGGTGGGCCATCTCATGGGCCACGACCACGAACACGTTCTGCTTGTCGGCTTCCGTCGACAGCTTGGGATCGATCAGCAGGACGTAGTCGAAGTAGAAGATCGCGCCCCAGTTCTCCATCGCGCCGAAGAACTGGCTCTGGCCAGGGCCGGCGATCATGTCCAGCTTGGGCAGCGGATAGGGCGTATCGAAATAGTCGTTGTAGTAGCCGAGCAGCTTGACCGCAGCGTCGAGAGCGTATCGGCCCTTTTCGGCGTCGCCCTTGCGGACCACGACGCCCACGTCGGTCTTAC
>JANPKX010000460.1:0-2065 GCA_031426235.1 Alphaproteobacteria bacterium
GAGCACGGCGCCGCCCGGCGTCGGCCAACCTCGCAAGGCATGTATGAGTGCTCTGAGCGCCATCAAGGTCGTGCCGGCCGCCTGCCAGCCGTCGGCGGTGATGATCGTGCCCACCGGTTTTCCGGTCAGATAGGGCGCCTCGTGGCCGCGGGTCAGCTCCAGGGTGTCCAGCGCGTTCTTGATCACGCCTGAGATCGAGCCGTGATAGCCGGGGCTGGCGACGATGAGCCCGTCCGCGGCGCGGACCGCCTCCGCCAGCTGCACCTGCACAGCCGTCGCCTCGCCCGGCCGCGGGTCGAAGATCGGCAGGGTGCCCAGGAATTCGCCGCCCAGCAGGTGCGTTTCCGCGCCCAGGGACTCGGCGCGCCGGAGCGCGGCGGCCAGCGCCTTCTCGGTGGAGGACCCGGCGCGGATGGTTCCGCCGAGGCCAAGGATCAGGGGTTTACGGCCGCTCATAGCCGACCTGTAGGACGCTGCGGGGTCCTGCGCCACCCTCTCACGCGGCCTTCAGCACCTCGGCCAGCAACCGACCCTCGATCCGGCGGTTCGAGCCGGCACGCCAAGCCACTACGATCTCGCGGGCCGGATGGGCGGCGTCGATGGGGCGGATGGCGATGTTCGCCGCCTTGGCGAGGCCGGCGCGCACAGCCATGCCGGGCAGGAAGGTGACACCCAGGCCGGACCCCACCATCTGGACCAGGGTCGGCAGCGACGTCGCCTCGAACGGCTCCTCCCCGTCGCCCATCCGCGGCGGGTTCAGACGACAGGCGGACAGCGCATGCTCGCGCAGGCAGTGTCCGTCTTCCAGCAGAATCAGCGTCTCGCGCTCCATCGCCTCGGGGGTGGCGGACTTGAGTTTCGCCAGGGGGTGATCGGCGGGCACGGCGGCCAGCAGTTCGTCCTCGGCCACATGCGCCCATTCCAGCCCGCCCATGTCGTAGGGCAAGGCGATCAGGGCGGCGTCCAGCCGACCGGCCTTGAGCTGGGCGATCAGCCGCTGCGTCAGGTCCTCCCGCAAGAAGAGTCGCAGCTTGGGGAACCGCTGGCGCAGCAGCGGCAGGACGCCCGGAAGCAGGAACGGGGCGATGGTCGGGATTACGCCCAACCGGAAACGCCCCGTGAGGGGCTGGCCCGCGTTCTTGGCCGCCTCCACCAGTTCCTCGGCCTCGTTCAGGATCACGGTGGCCCGGCGCAGCGCTTCCTCGCCGACCGGCGTGAGGATGACGCCCGATCGCGCCCGATCCACGACGGGTCCGCCCAGCGTACGCTCAAGTTCCTGGATGCCTGCGGACAGCGTCGGCTGTGTGACGTGGGCCGCATCGGCCGCCTTCCCGAACGCGCCGTGCTCGGCGAGCAGTTTCAGGTACTGCAACTGTCGGATCGTTGGGAGCATGCTGGCATCATAGGCGCACTCTATTCCAATCGCAAAAACTATCGATTGGTACCGCGAACAGCGGACCCCTATCTCCCCCGCATCGACGGTCGCCTCCCCGATCGTCCGTGATTTTCAAGGAGAGTAGATGATGTTGGGTATTGGCCAGACCTTGCCGGATTTCAAAATTGTAGGGGTGAAGCCCCGCTTCATGCGCCATGAGGAAAACGGCGAAAGCGCTTTCGAGACGCTCACCAAGGCCAGCTTCCCAGGCAAGTGGAAGGTAATCTTCTTCTATCCCAAGGACTTCACGTTCGTCTGCCCGACCGAGATCGCCGAGTTCGCCCGCCTGGGCCGTGACTTCGCCGACCGCGACGCCGTGGTCCTGGGCGGTTCGACCGACAACGAGCACTCCAAGCTGGGCTGGCGGCGCGAGCACCCTGATCTGAACCAGCTTCCGATCTGGAACTTCGCGGACAACGGCGGCCAGTTCGCCCGCGACCTGGGCGTGCTCAACACCGAAGAGGGCGTCGCCCAGCGCGCCACCTTCATCGTCGATCCCGACAATGTCGTGCAGCACGTCTACGTCACCAACCTGAACGTCGGCCGCAACCCCCAGGATACCCTGCGTGTCCTCGACGCCCTTCAAACCGACGAGCTTTGCCCCTGCAACCGCGCCGTCGGCGGTGAGAC
>JANPKX010000461.1:0-2174 GCA_031426235.1 Alphaproteobacteria bacterium
CCGCTTGCTGGTCAACGAGGGCGTCGGGAATACCGGACGTGTCGGGGGTGTCAACTGCGACCCGCGGGAAAACGCGGCGGGCAGGTGAAGGTCTTCTACCACGCGCCGCGGGGTCGGAGGCTGGGCGGGATGGGAGACAAGGTGGGCGAGCCGACCACTCTCTTCGGCCCCTCCGGGCCCAAGAGAGTGGCGCGGTCGTGCGGGTCGGGTGAAGTTTGAGGGTCGTGCGGCCGATACCGGGCGGTGCCTCGGCGCGCCGGGTCCGACCGTACCCGTGCGCCGACCTGGAGGACCGGGCTATGAGCGGGCGGGCGCGGCGGAACCGCTGGCGGTGGGTGCTGGCCGGGCTGTTCGGCGCGGCCGCGGTCCCGGCCGGGGTCGCCGGCCCGGGCAAGATGCGGGCGGTGTTCACCGACCCGGGCAACGGCGGCCCGCCGGTCATCCGGTACATCGCCCTTGAGGAGACGCCGAAGGCGGCCCCCATCAGGCCGCCGCCCAACAACACCCACGCCAAAGCGCCTTCCGCGAGGGTCGCGCTCAGCACGATCAGGCTGGCCACCATCATCAAGGCGCCGACCCGAATCCATCGCCCAACCCAGCGGCCGGTCACGCTGGCGACCATCAGGGCGGAGAGCGTCCAGGCCATCGACTCGACACCGATCGCATAGCCGGCTTCCAGTGGCGTGAAGCCTCTCAGATGCTGCAGAATCGCCGGCGCGTAGATCGAGAACCCCATCGAGGCGGCGGTGAGCGCGAACATGGCCAGATAACCGGCCCCGCACACTGTCCTGAGGTCTCCTGCGCGATGGGGAAGCAATCGTATCTTCGCGCGGGCGTCGATCTTCGCGACCACGACCAGCACGACGAGGCCCCCGGTCACCAGCCCGACCGCCGCGAGCGGGGCCGTCACGACGCCGGCGACCGTGATGGCGCCGACGCCGACCGTCAGCACCGCCAGTTGGCGCCACGGAATCCCTGGCCCCCCCGCCGCCTTGGCGGCCCCGGTGAGCAACAGGGGCGCGGCCAGGCTGAACAGCGCCGCTTGGCCTGCAAAGAGCCAGAATACGTCGCGCCAGCGTCCGGCCTCGACAACGAGGCCACCGAACAGCGGCCCCAGGACCGTGGCAATACCCCAGACGAAGGTCACGGAGGCGAACACGCGCGCCAGATGCCGCTCGGGGAACAGCAGCGCGATGGCCACCATGGCGAAGCCCGAGACCCAGCCCGACCCAACGCCCTGGATCAGGCGTCCGATCAAAAAGGTGGCGATGTCCGGCGCAAGGGCGCTCATCACGCAGCCCGCGACCATGACTAACCCCGCCAGCGCCGTCGCGAGCCGTAGGCTGAGGATTTCGGAGAGGCGTCCCGCGCTGGCGCCGGCCAGGATCGCGCCGACGAAAAACCCTGCGGTCGCCCAGGCGAAATAGGCATAGCCGCCCAGGTCCGCACCGACGCTGGGCAGGATGGTCGCCGTGACCAGGCTGTCGGCCGCATTGAGCCACACCCCCAGGCAGATAAGCGCAAACCGGGGCAGGCGCCCGCCGGCCAGAAGGTCGGACCAGGTGTTGGGGCCCGCGGCGTCTCTCTGAAGATCGGCTGTCATCGCAAGTGCGGGGTAGACCCCACCAGACTTTTTTGCAATATTCTTATTGTCAAATGCACACGCCCGCCGATCGCATCCTGTTTCAGCTCAAGACCCGGGGCCCCTCCGAGACGCTGGCGCTTGCCCAGATCCTTGGCGTCAGCCGGCAGGCCGCCTTGCAGCACCTGGAGCGGTTGGCCTTGGCCGGCCTCGTCGATCACGCCGATGAGCGGCGCGGCGTCGGGCGGCCGCGGCGGACCTGGAGCCTGACGCCCAGGGCCGAGACCCGGTTCCCGGACACCCACGCCCAGCTCACGCTGGAGATGCTGGACGCGATGCGGGCCGAGTTCGGCGATGAGGGCGTTGACCGGATGATCCTTCGGCGAGAGCAGGCGACGGCGTGCGCCTACGCCGCGGCGCTGAGCGAGACGCCCGACCTGGGCGAACGGGTCGCTCGGCTTGCGGAGCTTCGGACGGCGGAAGGCTACATGGCCGACTGGTCGCCCGACCCTGGCGGCGGCTTCCGCCTCGTGGAGAACCACTGCCCCATCTGCGCGGCGGCGGCCGCCTGCCAGGGATTCTGCCGCGCCGA
>JANPKX010000462.1:0-2393 GCA_031426235.1 Alphaproteobacteria bacterium
ACCACCTTGCCGTCCACGTTGTCGTCGAGCGCGCCGATCATCTGCGAACCGAACAACTGCTGCTGCAGGTCGTTGCGCACGTTGGTCACCGTCTCGTCGGCCCAGCGGTAGTTCACCCGGAAGTACATCATCTCCTGGTGGGACTGCTCGCCCCAGGTGACGTTCAGCTTCGGGTCCGGGTTGGCGGTGTTGTGGGACGAGTTGTCATAGACCCAGGTGGCGATCAGCTTGGAGCCGGCCTTCACCAGGATCGGCTTCACCGGATCGTAGTCGCGCTGCCAGTTGAAGTCGTACTTGGGCAGGGAGAGCAGCATGGTCTCCTTGCCGTTCGGCTCCTTCATCTTCAATTCCACGTGGTAGCCGCGATAGTGGGAGTGCGGATACAGCGTGTAGAGGTAGGCGTCGGCCGGGAAGGTCATGTAGGCGACCTCCTTGTGGCGCTGGGCGCCGGCCGGGATGTAGAGCGCGAAGTCCCCGATCACCGCCGAGCGCTTGATGTACTTCGGCGGAGCCTTCAGCGTGTAGAAGCCGACCTGGCTCTTGTCCGTCGTTTCGGCGCCCATGGTCGTGTAGTGCATCTGGAAATTCAGCTTGCCGCCGGCCGGGACCGGGGCGCCCGAACCGTCGGCCATCACCTGCGGCGCGGCGCCGGGCGTATAGGATCCCACCGAGCCGCCCGGAATGGCGGAGCGCGGCATGTTGGCGTCCGGCACGTGGTTCGAGACCACGTGGTGCAGCACGCGCCGATCGCCCGGCTTCATGGCGATCGCCTTCAGCCAGGCGTTCTGCTTGAAGGGGTTGTCCACCCGCATGTTCTGATAGGCCACGATGCCGCTGGCCGGCACCTTGTAGGCTGGAAGCTCCACAACGATGTCGGGCTTGCCCAGATCCTCGGGCCACTCAGGCGCGACGCGGTTCTTGTTGACCAGCAGCGGGTCCGGACCGGCCCCGCGCGGCGCGCCGGCCTCGATCCAGTGCACCAGGGTCTTTGTCTGGTCGGCGGTCAGGCCCTGATCGTTCTTGAAGTGGCCGATGTGCGGGTCGGCGAAGTAGGGGGGCATGCGCCGGGTGCGGATGGTCTCGCGGATCATCGGCGAGAAGCCCTTCACCACGTCGTAGCTGTCGAGCGCGAACGGGCCGATGCCGCCCGTCAGGTGGCAGGAGACGCACTTCTCCTGGAGGATCGGCGCCACGTCCTCGGAATAGGAAATCTTCGCGAACTGGGCTTCCTTGCCGCGGGTGGCGAACATGACCGGCTGGCCCGCGTTCATAGCCACCCGCGCCTGGGCGACGGCCTTGCCGGCGGTCACCGCGTCGATGGCGGCGGCCGCGCCGGCCACCGGGCCGTGGTAGGCGATCTCCCAGGTCTTGGGATTGATCACGAACACCTCGCCTTCGCGACGGACGCCCAGCTGCTCGCCGACCAGCTGCTGCTCGTCGATCAGGACGGGAATGGTGTAGCCCTGCCTGGCCGCCTCGGCCGCCACCGCGTCGCGGCTGTCGGCAAGGTTGGAGTCCAGCATGTAGAAGAGCACGCCCTTGGCCTGGTTGGCCTTGGCCAGCGCGTGCAGCGCCTTGGCGGACTCATGGGTGACCTTGCCGCCGTTGGTGTGGCTCATGATCACGATCGCCGGCGTGTAGCCGAAATAGTACAGCCGGTGGGCCAGTCGCGTGTGGTCGGTCAGCTGGAAGTCGTCGACCCGCTGCGGCACCGCAGACGCGACGGCCGTCTCGGCGGCGCCAACGGCTTGCACGGCGCCCAGGCCTGCGGCCACAAGGCCCGCGGCGGCGACAGCCGCAAGGAGAGCTCGGTTCATAGGTTCCTCCGTCCGATCGCCCGATACCACCGTTTCGGCGCCGAATTATTGCACGCGGATGATCTTTGGCGGTGTCCGTGCATACCGCGCCTTGGAAATTCGGCGCGTCAGCCGGCCGCCGAAGCGTCGTCCGTCGCGGCCTCGCGATCGACCAGCACGTCGTTGATCGCATCCAGCAGGCTGGCCAGCGTCACCGGCTTTTCCAGGTGGCGGTCGGCGCCGGCGGCGAGGCTGGCGGCCACATGTTCCGGCAGGGCGTTGGCGGTCAGCATTATCACCGGCGTCGCCCCCTTGCCCGAGGCCCGCTCGGACTCGCGGAGCCGTCGGGTGGCGGCCAGACCGTCCATCACCGGCATCTGCATGTCCATCAGCACCACGTCGAAGGGGCCGGAGCCGTAGGCCATCAGCGCCTCGCGGCCGTTCTCCACGCACACCAGCTCCGCCAGGTTCTCCAGCATCAGCTGCACGACCTTGCGGTTCGTGGGGTGGTCATCGGCCAGCAGGATGCGAAGCGGCCGTTCGGGCGCGCCCGAGGCCAAGCTCTCGTCGGGGCCGGCCTGGGCCTCAGCCTGCGGC
>JANPKX010000463.1:0-4308 GCA_031426235.1 Alphaproteobacteria bacterium
AGCAGCCCTACCCGCTTGCCCATCTTCGCAAGGGCCGCCGCGAGGTTGGTCGAGACCGTGGACTTGCCCACCCCGCCCTTGCCGCTGGCGACGGCGATGATGCGCAGCACGTGCGGCAGGCGCTCGGCGCTGTCCATGGGCGCGAGGCGCGCGCCGGGGTCCTCCGCGACCCGCGCGCGGCGGGGCGTGACTTTCAGGTCCGGCAGGCTTGATGCCGGCGGACGCCCGGGCGGCGTCGGCGTCGGCGCCTGCACCTCGGTGGTCAGCACCACCTGGGCGCTCTCGACCCCGTCCACATCGGCCAGGGTTTCCTCGGCCGAATCACGCACGCGGCGGTAGGCCTCGATGTCGGCGGGCGCGACTTCCAGCATGAAGGCGACCCGGCCGCCGCGGAGCACGAGGCCACGCACAAGCCCGGCGGCGGTGAGCCCCTTGCCGGTCTTGGGATCGATCACGGAGTCCAACGCCTTGAGGATTGCAGTGCGGTCCGGGCCTTCACTCATGCGCTTGGTCTTGCCTTAGAGGGTGCGGGGTCTCATATCCGGCGCGCAGCTCGGCTTTACAAGTCCATGGTGGGCTTTCCATTGACCCGGCTTACGGACGACGCGACCGCCCGATGCCCTGGAACGACAATGCCAACCCCGGACCCTGGGGATCGCCATCCGGCGGCGACAACGATCGCAAAGACCCGCCAAGGCGGCCAACGGGCGGCGGCGGTGGCGGTGGCGGCCGTGGGCCCATGGGGCCTGACCTCAACGCCAGCCTCGAGCAGCTCACCCGCCGTCTGCGGGGCATGCTTGGCGGCCCTGGCGGCGGCCTGAAGCCCAGCGCCCTGGCGGCGATCGGCGCCGGCGTCGTCGGCCTCTGGGCGCTGTCGGGCATCTATGTGGTGCAACCCAATGAGGCCGGCGTCGTGCTGACCTTCGGGTCCTACGGCGGACAGATCGCCAAGCCCGGCCTGCGCTATCACCTCCCCTTCCCGATCGAACGCGTCGAGCGCGTGGCCATCACCTCGCTGAACCGCACCGACGTGGGCGGCGGCGGCGAGGCGGACGCGCCGGCCGAGAGCCTGATGCTGACCGGGGATGAGCAGATCATCGACCTCGACTTCAGCGTCACTTGGCGGGTCGCCGACCCGGCCGCCTATCTGTTCGCCACCCGCAACCCCGACGACGCCGTCAAGGCCGTGGCCGAGAGCGCCATGCGCGAGATCGTCGGCAAGACGCCGCTGCAGCCGATCATCTCGACCGGACGTGGCGCGGTCCAGCTTCAGACCGCCGAGCTGATGCAGCGGACCTTGGATGGCTGGGGCGCTGGGATCACCATCGTCGAGGTCCAGATCCGCTCGGCCAACCCGCCGCCCGAGGTCGTCGCCGCGTTCCGCGAGGTGAACAACGCCCAGCAGGACGCCGACTCGGCGATCAACGAGGCCAACACCTATCGCAACCGCGTCATCAACGAAGCCAAGGGCGACGCCTCCAAGATCATCCAGGGATCGCAGGGCTATCGCGAGCGGGTGATCCGCGAGTCCCAGGGCGATGCCGCCCGCTTCAATCAGATCTATGCGGAATACCGCCGGGCGCCGGGCGTGACCCGCGACCGGCTCTACATCGAGACCATGGAGAGGGTGCTGGCCAATTCGAATAAGGTGATCGTCGACAGCAAGGGCGCCTCGGCGCCGATCATCCTGCCGCCTGATGTGTTCCGGGCCCGCACGCCCACCGTCTCCACCGCCGCGCCCACGGCGCCCGAAGCCAAGGGGGCGCGCCAGTGACGACCCGTTTCATCGCCCTCTTGGGCGTGGCCTTCGTGGCCCTGATCCTTCTCGCCAACACCTTCTTCATCGTTGACCAGCGCGAGCAGGCCGTCGTCGTGCGCTTCGGCGAACCGGTTCGTACGATCAACTACAGCGGCAAGGCCTCCGGGCTGAACATGAAGGCGCCGTTCCTGGAACAGGTGATCCGCTTCGATCGCCGAAACATCTCGCTGGAAGCGGCCCAGGAAGAGATCATCACCTCGCTCCAGGAGCGCCTGGTGGTCGACGCCTTCATTCGCTACCGCATCGCCGACCCGCTGCAATTCTATACCAGCCTGCGGGATGAGCGGATCGCTGCCGACCGGATCGAGCGGCTGGTCAATTCGTCCCTCCGCCAGGTTCTGGGCTCGGCGACCGCCGCCGACATCATCTCGGGCCGGCGCGCGCAACTGATGCAGCAGGCCAAGATCGACGTGGAACGCCGCGCGCGCGTCTCGCAGCTGGGCATCCAGGTCATCGACCTGCGTATCCGGCGGGCGGACCTGCCGACCACCAACCGCGAGGCGGTGTTCCGCCGCATGTCGACCTCCCGCCAGCAGGAAGCCGCGCGGGTCCGGGCCGTGGGCGAGCAGCAGAAGCGCGAGATCATCGCCGGCGCCGACAAGGAAGTGGCCATCACCCTGGCCACCGCCCGCGAGCAGTCCGGCCAGATCGTCGGTGAGGGCGATGCGCTCCGCACCCGCACCTTCGCGCAGAGCTATGGCAAGGACGCGTCGTTCGCGGCCTTCTTCCGCTCGATGCAGGCCTATGAGCAGGCCTTTGCCGACGGCCAGACCACCATGGTCCTATCGCCCGACAGCGCCTTCTTCCGCTATTTCGAACGTGGCCCGAGCGGGGGCGCCGTCAGCCGGCGCTAGCCGAGCCGGCCAGCATCGCCCGCACTTCGTGCAGGTCGTGGGCGATGCGCCAGCACAGGGTGTGCATCTCCTCGGTCGGATCCAGCATGTCCGGCACCATGACGGTCATCATGCCCGCGGCCGACGCGGAGCGGACGCCGTTGTGGCTGTCTTCCAGCGCCAGGCAGTCGGCGGGGTCCGCGCCCAGGGCCGCGGCCGCCTTCAGGAACGGCTCGGGGTGCGGCTTGTGGTTGGCCTGCACGTCGCGGGTGATCAGGGCGTGGAAGCGATCGACGATCCCGTGGGGACCCAGGCTGGCGCGCACGCTTTCCAGGCTCGAGGATGTGGCGATGGCCCGCGGCAGGCCCATCGTGTCAAGGTGATCCAGGATCTCGACCACGCCGGCTTTCAGCGCGATCCCGGCGGCCAGTTCCTCACGGAAGTGGGCGCTGACGGCGGCGTTCCAGGCGGAGAGGTCGAACCCCTCGCCGAAGTGGTCGCGCACGATGGCGTCGCTGGCGTGGTTGGGCAGGCCCACCATCCGGCGGAAGGTCGCGATGGGGAACTCCGCCCCCGTCGCCCGGGTCATGGCGCGAAAAACGACCGTCTCGGTGTCGACCAGCAGGCCATCCATGTCGAAGACCACGGCGCGGACGGGGCGAGGAAAACTCATGGCGCCGCTTTAGCCGCGTTCGGCTGGCCGAGGGAAATCACGCCGCGCTTCCGTTCGTTGCGAAGCGGCCTCTCCACCACGCTGCGCGTGGTCCCCCTCCCCGCAAAGCGGGGAGGACCGGGGGCGCGATGGTTTTGGTCCTCCCCACGTGGTGGGGAGGGTGACCGCCCGAAGGGGGGTGGAGGGGCGCCTTAATCGGTGACGAACTGGTCGGCGGCGTAGCCCTGGAAATACAGGAGAGCCGTCAGGTCGGCGTGGTCGACCTTGGCGTGGGCCTGGGCGGCGACGATGGGCTTGGCGCGGTAGGCGACGCCCAGGCCGGCGGCTTCGATCATCGCCAGGTCGTTGGCGCCGTCGCCGACCGCCAGGGTGGCGGACAGGGGGATGCCCAGGAGGCCGGCGTCTTCCCGCAGCGCGGCGAGCTTGGCCTCGCGACCCAGGATCGGCTCGCCGACCTCGCCGGTCAGCACCCCGTCGGCTTCGACCAGGGTGTTGGCGCGATGGCTGTGGAAGCCGCAGGCCCCGGCCACGCGTTCCGTGAAGAATGTGAAGCCGCCGCTGACCAGGGCGCAGCGGGCGTTGTGGGCCCGCATGGTCTCCACCAGCGTCCGGGCGCCGGGGTTCAGCCGCACCCGCTCGTCGTAGGTCTGCTGCAGAGCCGTGGTCGCCAGGCCTTTGAGCATCGCGACGCGTTCGCGCAACGCGCCTTCGAAGGCCAGCTCCCCACGCATGGCGCGCTCGGTGATGGCGCTGATCTCGGCCTTCAGGCCCGCGAAGTCGGCCAGCTCGTCCAGGCACTCGACGTTGATGACGGTGCTATCCATATCGGCGACCAGCAGGCGCTTGCGTCGGCCCTCGACCGGCTGAACGCAGAAATCCACGGGAAGCTCGCCGACAAAGGCCTTGGTCAACGCCTGCAGTTCGCCGACGTGTTCGGCCTCGACTGTGATTTCCAGCGCGCATTCACCGAGCCGCGCCGGCTG
>JANPKX010000464.1:0-3163 GCA_031426235.1 Alphaproteobacteria bacterium
TGGCAAGAAGGGCTTCTCGGCCAAGGACGTCCTCTACTTCCGCGCCCAGCCGCTGCGGACGGGGGCCCAGACGATCACCGTCACCGTCGACAAGCCGCCCAAGTTCGCCGGCGTCGACCCCTACAACAAGCAGATCGACCGCAACTCCGACGACAACGCCATCGCCGTCGTGCGGCGATAGCCGGGCGGTCCCGGGCGGGCGCCCGCCTGCGGGTTCTGAGCCGAGACCCGGGGCGCCCGCACGGCAGGTGTCCCGGGTCCCGACTCTCCGCACCCCTTACGGTGCGGATGGCGGAAATTCGTGCGGCTGCGCCTCGTCGCTGCCATGGAAGACCTCGTCGTCTCAGCCCTAACGCGGCGCCACGATCATCAGCATCGCCACGGCGACGGCCGCGGCGGCCACGCTCATTAGTGTGGTGATCCTCATGGACGCCCCTCCCAACCCAGTGCGTCATCCTGCGCGCGGGCTTACAGGCCCGCGTCCCCCGAATGGGGGTCTTGCCATTCTGGAACAATTAAGGAACATTGACCGCGTCATGGCCAAGCCGCTCGCCGTCGAAGACGCCGCCCACCCCGATCTCTGGCGCCCGCCTTCGGCCCCCGGCCAAGCGGGCCTGCCTCACTATGCCGGCCACCGCGACCGCCTGCGCGACCGCGCCGCCGCGGGGGGCCTCGGCGCCCTGCCGGACTATGAAGTGCTGGAGCTCATCCTGTTCCGCTCGATTCCGCGCGGCGACGTCAAGCCGCTGGCCAAACAGCTCCTGGCCCGCTTCGGCGCCCTGGGCGCCGTGCTGGGCGCGACCCCGGAGGACCTGCGCACGGTCAAGGGCGTCGGCGAGGCCCTGGCCCTGGACCTCAAGCTTCTGCACGAAGCCATCCTACGCACCACCCGCGAACAGATCGCCCGCCGCCCGGTGATCTCGTCGTGGAGCGCCCTGCTCAGCTATGTGAAGACCGCCCTGGCCCATGAGGCGCGCGAACAGTTCCGGGTCCTGTTCCTCGACAAGAAGAACCAGCTCATCGCTGACGAGGTGATGAACCGCGGCACTGTCGACCACGCGCCCGTCTATCCCCGCGAGGTGGTGCGCCGCGCGCTCGAATTTTCCGCCAGTGCGGTGATCCTGGTGCACAACCACCCGTCGGGCGATCCCACGCCCTCGACCGCCGACGTCGATATGACCCGCGAGATCGTGAACGCCGCCCGCCCCCTGCGCATAGCGATCCACGACCACCTCGTCGTCGGCCGCGACGGCGTGGCGAGTTTCAAGGCCCTGGGGCTGATGTGACGAAACCTCCCCCATTCATGGGGGAGGGGGACCCCTAAGGGGTGGAGGGGGCGCTGACGCAGCCCTGTGGCGTCCCCTTAACCCTCCACCTCGAAGCTCATGCCCGCATGGCCCTGCAGTCGCTCAACCAGCCGCCCCTGCAGCGCCGCCCCGGGCGTCCACACCCCGCCGGCCACGTCAGGCACCTCGATCAGGCAGATCGCCGCCTCGGCCAGCATCTTCGAGGTCGAGCCATAGCCTGGGTCCATGTCGCCCTTGACCGCGACCCGCACCTGGCGCCCGTCGGCCGCGATACCGACGAACAGGATGTCGTAGAAGCCCGCCGCGCGCTCCTCAGGCGTCGGACCCTCGCCGGGCTTGGGCGGCCCGCCCGGCAGGCTGCCCATGTCCGTGAAGCCCGGCCCGCCCGCACCCGGCGCGCCCATCACCATCTCGTCGTAGACGAAGTCGCGGCCATAGGCGTGACCCATCAACAGGTTCGAGCGGTGGACGTTCTTGGTGTTGATCACAGCCATCATGAAGGGCGCCACCGGGCCCACGTCCGGGTCGTCCTCGGCGACCTGGCCGCTCGGCTGGGGCGGACCCTCGAAGCCCGGCGTCAGTCCGAACGGGCTTATCATGATCGCCAGCAGCGAGCGGTCCTTCTGGATCGCCGCCATGGTCGCCGCCCCGCTGGCCGCGGTGCCGCCCGACAGTCCGCCCTGCATCGCCCGCACCCGGCCCTTCACCCGCGGGACCGGACCGCCCAGCTTCGCGCGCGCGGCCTCCTGGCAGAAATAGACGCCCAGCTCGAAGGGGATGGAATCGAAGCCGCAAGACAGCAGGATCCGCGCCCCCGACGCCTTGGCCGCGGCATCATGCGCGTCGATCATCTGGCGCATCCAGTTGGGCTCGCCGCAAAGGTCGAGGTAATCGGTCCCCGCCGCCGCGCAGGCCGCCACCAGGTCCGAGCCATAGAGCTGATAGGGTCCAACGGTGGTGATGATCGCCTTGGCCCGGCCGACCATCGCCGCCAGCCGGGCCGGATCGTCTGCATCGGCGACCACCAGGGGCGTATCGCTCAGCGCCCCGATCAGGTCGCGCACCTGCGCCAACTTGTCCGCCGAGCGGCCGGCCATGGCCCACGTCACCGGCCCGCCGACGCCATAGCGCGCCGCCAGATGCTCGGCCACGAGGCGGCCGGTATAGCCGGTGGCGCCATAGACGATGATGTCGAACTCGGCGTTGGGATTCATGAGATTTCCTCCAGTCGCGCGGACCTTACGAATTTACAACGTTCTCGCAATGGCCAAGGTATCAGGGAGCATGACAACCGAACTCGGCATCATCGAGGGCTTCTTCGGCCGCCCCTACAGTGAGGACGAGCGGGCCGACATGGTCCGCGCCCTGGCCCCGGCGGGCTACGGCTTCTACCTTTACGCCCCCAAGGCCGACGGTTACCTGCGCCGCCGCTGGCGCGAGCCCTATCCGCAGGCCGAACTGGCCGCGCTGGGCCGGTTCGCGGGGGTCTGCGCGGGCGCCGGCGTCCGCTTCGGGGTGGGCCTTAGCCCCTATGAGCTGTTCGTGGATTTCGACGCCCCGGCCAAGGCCGCCCTCGCCGCCAAGCTGGCGCAACTGGACAGCCTGGGCCTGGCAGATCTCGGCGTCTTCTTCGACGACATGAAGGGCGATCGGCCCGACCTGGCCGCCCGCCAGGCCGAGATCGTGGACTGGATCGCCGAGCGCACCGCCGCCAGCCGCCTGATCGTCTGCCCCAGCTACTACACTGACGATCCGGTGCTGGACCGCGTGTTCGGCCAGCGGCCTGCGGGCTATCTGCGCGACCTGGGCGCCGCGCTCGACCCGGCCATCCAGCTCATGTGGACCGGCGAGGAGGT
>JANPKX010000465.1:0-2912 GCA_031426235.1 Alphaproteobacteria bacterium
CGAGGTCAAGTTTGCCGGCGAGGTGACGCCGGACATCCAGAAGGTCACCTACAAGGTCGAGATGAAGCGCGTGATCAACCGTCGCCTCGTCATGGGTCTCGGCGACGGCGTTTTGGAAGCTGACGGCAAGCCCATCTATACCGCGCTGGACATGCGCGTCGGCCTCTACCAGCGGCCGTAAGCACCGCGGAACCAGGAAGAAAGCATGCGTCGCGTCGTCGTCACCGGAATGGGCATTGTCTCATCCATCGGCAACAATTCGAACGAAGTCCTGGCGTCCTTGCGCGACGCCCGCTCTGGCGTGATTGCTGCGCCCGAGTACGCTGAGCTCGGATTCCGGTCCCAGGTCCATGCGCCGCCCCAGATCGACTGGGAATCCATGGTCGATCGCCGGGCTGCCCGCGTCCTGGCCCACGGCCCCGCCTTCGGCCACAACGCCAAGGAGCAGGCGATCGCGGACTCCGGGCTGGAAGAGGGCGAGGTCTCTCACGAGAAGACAGGCCTGATCGTGGGCGCGGGCGGCCCGTCGACCCGGGTCATTGTCGAGGCGGCGGCCACCGCGAAAGAGCGGGGCCCCAAGCGCGTGGGCCCGTTCGCGGTGCCCAAGGCCATGAGCTCCGGCGCGTCAGCCGTTTTGGCGACCTGGTTCAAGATCCGGGGTCTGAACTTCTCGATTTCATCCGCCTGCGCCACCTCGGCCCACTGCATCGGGGTTGGCTACGAGCAGATCCTGATGGGCAAGCAGGACGTGGTCTTCGCCGGCGGCGTAGAGGAACTGGACTGGACGCTCAGCGTCATGTTCGACGCCATGGGCGCCATGAGCAGCAACTTCAACGACACCCCGGCAGTCGCGAGCCGCGCCTACGACGCGAACCGCGACGGCTTCGTGATCGCCGGCGGGGCGGGCATCCTGGTGCTGGAAGAGTACGAGCGCGCCAAGGCTCGCGGCGCCAAGATTTATGGCGAAATCATCGGCTATGCGGCCAATTCCGACGGCTTCGACATGGTCGCCCCGTCAGGCGAGGGCGCGCAGCGCTGCATGAAGCTGGCCTTGGGCGATACCGGGCGGATCGTCGATTATCTGAACCCGCACGGCACCTCCACGCCCGTCGGTGACATCAAGGAGATGGAGGCGGTTCGCGCCGTCTTCGGCGACAAGCCCCCGCTGATCTCGTCCACAAAGTCGCTCACCGGCCACAGCCTGGGCGCGGCCGGGGCGCAGGAAGCGATCTATTCCCTGCTGATGCTCAACAACGGCTTTGCCTGCGAGAGCGCCCATATCGAGACGCTGGACCCCGCCTTCGCCGACCTGCCCATCGTGCGCCAGCGGCAAGATCGCGAGCTTGAGGTCGTGATGAGCAACAGCTTCGGCTTCGGCGGCACCAATGGTTGCCTGGTGATGGCCCGCGTCTGAGGCCGCCGCGCGCGAAAGTGGTTCCACTGCGGCGGATTGCGCTCTAGAAGCGCGCGCTTTCCTGTGCGGGCGTCCGACCCGTCCGCCGGGACCGCGAGGCTCGTCCTATGAACCGACCCAAATCCCCTGACCGCCCTGAGCCGACGGGCCCGTCGCAACGCCAGCTCCGCGCGGGAGAACTGGTGCGCCATGCCCTGGTGGAGATCTTCCGCGAGCATGAGATCAACGATCCCGCGCTGAAGGGCGTCTCGGTAACCGTCACCGAAGCCCGGGTGAACCCGGATCTGCGCCACGCCAACGTCTTCGTCGAGCCCCTGGGCGGAGAGAACGGCGCGGAGGTCGTTAAGGCGCTGAACCGGCATTCGAAGTTCATCCGCGGCCACCTGGGGCGGATGATCGACATGCGCTTCACGCCGGATCTGCACTTTCGTCACGACGACACCTTCATCGAAGCCGAGCGGATCGCCAGGCTGTTCGACGATCCCAAGGTGCGCCAGGACCTGACGCCCGACGAGCCGTCGGACAGCTGGAAGGACGAGGACTAGTGGCCCGTCGCAAGAAGGGCCAGGCCATCTCGGGCTGGGTCAATCTGGACAAGCCCTACGACCTGGGATCGACCAGCGCGGTGAGCCGGGTGCGCCGATTGTTCGATGCGCAGAAGGCCGGCCATGCCGGCACGCTGGATCCCCTCGCCACCGGCGTCCTGCCCATCGCCCTGGGCGAGGCGACCAAGACGGTTCCCTATCTCGTGGACGCCGACAAGGCGTACCGCTTCACCATCGCCTGGGGCCGGACCACGACCACACTGGACCGCGAGGGCGACACCGTCGCGGAATCGGCCGTACGCCCCACGCCGGCCGAGGTCGAGTCAGCCCTGCCGGCCTTCGTTGGCGATATCGACCAGATTCCCCCCGCCTATTCGGCGATCAAGGTGGGCGGCGAGCGCGCCTATGACCTGGCTCGAGCAGGCGAGACGGTGGAACTTGAGTCGCGGATCGTCACCGTGCACTCGGCCCGCGTGGCCGAAGCGCCCGACGCCGACCACGTCACCCTCGAGATCGAATGCGGCAAAGGCACCTATGTCCGCGCCATCGTCCGCGACCTGGCGGCCGCCCTGGGCGCCTGCGGCCATGTCAGCGACCTGCGCCGCACCCGGGTGGGCCGCTTCACCGAGCAGGATTCGGTCGCACTGGAATTCCTCGAAAATTTGGGCTATGAGGCCCGCCAGTCGGAGGCATTGCTTCCGGTCGAGACCGCACTGGACGACATCCCGGTGCTGGCCGTGACCGATGAAGACGCCTTTCGATTGAAGCAGGGACGATCGATCGTTCTCGTTCCCCGACAGGTGGAATTGGTGAAGGCCAGGCTCAAGCCGGGCTCACGCACCGTTTCAGCCATGGCGGGCGAGCGGGTCGTGGCGCTCTGCGAAATGCGCGCCGGCCGGCTCGAGCCGTCGCGTGTTTTCAATCTCTGAGAGCTGGAGACCCCGATGTCGATT
>JANPKX010000466.1:0-3472 GCA_031426235.1 Alphaproteobacteria bacterium
GCGGGCGCGGCAGACACGGGCGGAGCGGGCCGAAGCGTGTACTCCCGCGACTGGCCGGCTTTCCAACCCGATACCTGGGTTTCCTTTAGGTCCGGCTGAATCCCGGCTGTAGCGCCAGCCAGGCCTCACGCAGCGGGACCATGCGCTCGTCCTCCAGGGCCTGAAGGTCGTGGCTGCGTTCGAAGTTGACGCCCGCCAGATCGCCGCGGCGCCATTTCAGCACGACCTCGAAGGCCACGCCGGCCATGTGCTGCAGTAGCACAAAGCGCGGGGGCAGCTTGTACAGGGCGGAAACGTGGATCTTGGCGCCGCCCTTTGACAGGTCTCGGAGCTCGCAATCGGCCCAAAGGGCCATGTTGGCCCCGAAATACGCGCGTACAGGCTGGCGCGTGGGTGTGCGCTCGTCCGCTCGACGTTCCACATACTGCTGCGCCGGATGGGACATGCGTCGTTCTGACCCCGTTTCCCGACAACCCGCCTGCTGCGCGCTGCCGACTTCAGCCAGGAAACCCCCCTGACCTGCGCAGCTATCACATGAAATGATTGGCGTTTTGTTTAGATCGACAAGGTCTTGCCAACCGCGCGGTCGGCGCCCAGCGGTCGGAAGAGCACCTCGGTGACCCGGCGCGCGCCGTCGGCGCGGTCCAGTTGGATGATCACATCGATCACGCGACCGACATAGGTCTGCACCTTGTCCCAACCCAGGTCGAGACCTGAGGTCAGGGCGAGCAGGGCGATCTGGTCCAGCGCGCCTGCGGGGCTGTCCGCGTGCACCGTGGTCAGGGAGCCCGGGTGCCCGCTGTTCACGGCGCGCAGGAAGGCGAACGCCTCCTTGCCTCGCAGCTCCCCCAGCATGATCCGGTCCGGGCGCAGGCGCAGCGCCGCCCCGAGCAGGGCGTCGGCATCCACGCGGGCCTCACCCAGTTCGCCACGGACCGCGACAAGGCCAACGCTATTGGGGTGATCCAGGCGCACTTCAGGCGCATCCTCGATCACCACCAGCCGTTCCGAGCGGTCGATCTCCTTGACCAGGGCGTTGAGGAGGGTGGTCTTGCCTGTGCCGGTGCCGCCCGAGATGACGATCGTCTTGCGCCGCCGCACCGCCGTCTTGAGGAACCCGCCGAGGTCACCGGCGTCGAGCAAGGCCTCCAGGCCGGCGTCGGCCGCCGCCTCGCGCGCGAAATCGGTGCGGTGCGCCTGGTCGAACAGGCCGTCACGGGCGAGATCACCGAGGCTCAAATCCGAGATCGTGTGCTTACGGACCGCCAGGGCCAGGCCGCCGCGCGTGGCGGGCGGAGCGACGACCTGCACGCGCGCGCCATCGGGCAGTGTCGCGGACAGCAGCGGCTGCTCGCGGTTGACGCCCTGGTGGCTGGCCGCGGCGATCTGGCGAGCCAGGCGCTGCAGCGCCACCTCGTCGAGCTGGTCGGCGGGTTCGCGGTTCATGACGCCGCCGGTGGTCTCGACCCAGACCTCGCCGGGCCGGTTCACCAGCACATCGGTGACGTCGGGGCGCGACAGCCAGGGCGCCAACGGGGCGAGGTAAGCGGAGAGATAGACGTTAGCCGTCATTTGCGCGTCGCTCACCGCACCACGCCGGAGAAGTCCAGGTCGCGGGCGACGGAGACCTGCACCGGCACGCCCTGGGCGACCTTGATGGTGTCCGGGATGCCAATCTGCTTCTCGATCGCCGCCGAGGCGACCTGGCTGGCCTGCGAGGGCGAGCCGATCACGAAGGTGGCGTTGCTGCCGCCCGAGGCGCTGTTGGCGAGCGCCTGGGATCCTGCCGAAACCACCGACAACAGGATCGCCGAGCCGAAACGCCGGAAGAAGTGGGTGTCGACCTCGCCCTCCAGGCCGCCCCGTCCCAGCCGGTCCGTCGCCGGCGAGCCGACGTCGATCGAGATGCCCTGGGGCGTGATGATGCGGGTCCAAACCACGAAGGCGCGGGTCTGCCCGACGGCAGCGGCGCTCTTGTACTGGCCGATCAGCTTCGAGCCGCGCGGGATCAGGGTTCGCGAACCATCGAAGCTGCGCACGTCCCGGCTGACCACAGCCCGGACGGAGCCGGGCAGGTCGGAGTTGATGGCCGTTTCCAGAACCGCGGCGATGGTGGCGCCCTGCGGAATGGTGCGCGCCAGGTCGCGCATGTAGGTGGCTCGGGCCGTGTCGGTCGCGGCGCCCGTTACACGGGCGGCGAAACGTTCGTCGGCGGAGTCGCGTCCATCCTGCGTCGCCCCCCCCGGTGCGCCCGGTGCACCGGGCGCGCCAAGTGCGGCGCCGGCTGGGGCAAGCTGGGCGGCGCCTGCGGTCTCCGCCTGTGGTCCGAAGTCGACGACCAAGGTCGGCGCACGCCAATAGGCCTCGGACGGGTTTACCGTTGAGGTCGCCATGGGCTGCGGCATGGGGTTCGGCGACGCCAGAGGTTGAGGCGGCGGTGGCGGCGGCGGGGGAACTGCCGCGGCGGCGGGAGGCGTTGGCGAGACGGGGTTCGCCGTGGGGGTCTGGGCTTGTGCTTGCCGGCCGTTGGAGAGCCCGTTGAACACCATCAAGCCAAGCACGACAGCGCCCACCAAGCCGGCCCAGACCGTCCATGACTGCTCCGGGGCGCGCACCCGCGGCCGCGTGGCTACGCCGTGGGCGAATACGGGACTGAGCGTTTCGGGTTTCTGATCCTTGGCCGTCATCGCCGCCACCAGGGGTCCTTCTTGCGCTGCCTGAGCGCGCTGGCTTCTTCGACGCGGAAGCCGTCGTTGTAGATGCGGGTCACCTCGGTTCCGCGGCGAAGCACGAACCCGCGGGTGACGCGGTCGACGACGACGTAGCCATCGCGCTGACGGGTGTTCACGACGGCCTCGCCGCCGTCGGGATCCACGGCGAAGATCGCGGGCAAATCCTCGGATGCGCGGAACGTGAAATAGGTGTCGAGGCCGTCGTCGAACACCCTGACCGGCAACGTCTTACCCGACCCCTGATAGGAGTAGGCGCTGTTGCGTTCCACTGGCGGCGGCGGCGGCAGAGGCGTCTCGATCACCGCCAAAACTGGCGGCGCGTAGAGGAAGCGCACGGTGAATGGCACATCTCGCGCCGGGCCACGCCCTCGGACGCTGAGCTGGAAGTTGTAGCGCCGCAGATTGGTCACGACCGTCATGTTGGTGTTAGGTCGTGCCGACATGGGCTTGATGAACAACAGATTCGCCCGGCGATTAGGCGTTACCTGCCAGCCGAGCGAATCGCCGATGGCGACGTTCTCGATCCGCTCCGCAGGGTCGAACTCCACGGAGAGCTGAAACCCCAGGGCTCCCCGCAGTTCCACGACCGCCGAGGGATCGTACTCGACCACATGAATTCGCGGGTCGCCGGGGCCGGGCCGCGGCACGACCGCCAGGGCGGGCGCAGCCACCAGCAGCGTCAGAACGAGGGAGAGAGGCGCAAGACGTCTCATCGGCCCGCCTCCACGCGGCGGCCGCGC
>JANPKX010000467.1:0-7818 GCA_031426235.1 Alphaproteobacteria bacterium
TCACCACGCAGCCGATGATCGACAGGCTGAGCGGGGTGGAGATGTGGGCCAGCCGGGCCTCCAGGGCTTCCACAGTCTTGATCACAGTGAACCCCTGCCGCGCGCAGGACGGGCAGGCGATGATGTTGACTCCGCGATGGCGAAGACCGAGCGACTTCAAGATATCGAAGCCCACTTTCACCTCTTCCACAGGATCCGCGGCGAGGCTCACGCGGATGGTGTCGCCGATCCCCGCCCACAGCAGCGCGCCGATGCCGATCGCGCTCTTCACCGTGCCCGTGCGCAGCGCGCCAGCCTCGGTGATGCCCAGGTGCAGCGGGCAGTCGATGACGTCGGCGAGTTGCTGATAGGCGGCCACCGTCATGAAGGTGTCGGATGCCTTCACGCTGATCTTGAACTCGTGGAAGTCGTGGTCCTGCAGGATACGGGCGTGGCGCAGGGCGCTCTCGACCATCGCATCGGGGCAGGGCTCTCCGTATTTCTCCAGCAGGTCCCGCTCCAGCGAGCCGGCGTTGACGCCGATCCGCATCGAGCACCCATGGTCGCGAGCGGCCTGGATCACGTCGCGCACGCGGTCGGCCGAACCGATGTTTCCGGGGTTGATCCGAAGGCAGGCCGCGCCCGCCTCCGCCGCCTCGATGCCGCGCTTGTAATGGAAGTGGATGTCGGCCACGAGCGGCACGTTCACGGCCTTGGCGATGGCCTTGAACGCAGCGGTTGAGGCCTCGTCAGGGCAGGAGACGCGCACGATATCCGCGCCAGCGTCTTCCAGGGCCCGTACCTGGTCGATGGTGGCCTGCGCGTCCGCCGTCAGGGTGTTGGTCATCGACTGGACGGTGATCGGGGCGTCGCCGCCCACCTCGACCTTGCCGACGCGGATTTTCCGGCTCTGGCGACGGTGGATCGCGCGCCAGGGGCGTACGGCGGTATGGGCTTCGGCGGTCATGATGGGTTGAAAATAGGCGGTTGCGCGGGAAAACCCAAGCTCATGGCGCCTTGAACAACGGCGCAGTCGGCTGCGGCGTCGCCAGCTTGGAGGCCAGGACCTGCTGGGCGGGCAGGACGCCGCGGGACTGGCCTTGCACGAACACCTGCAGATCGTCGGCTTTTGAGACATCGAGCATGATGCCGGGGAGCAGGGGCACGCGGAAAGCTTCGCCCTTGGCGAGCTGACGGGCGAAATACACGGACCCGTCGGTGCCCCGGATGATAAGCGAAGCCGGCTTCAGCGCCTGCAGGGTGACCGCGGAGCCGAGTTGCGGATTGCCCATGTCGTAGACCCGGCCTTGCGGCGTGAAGGTCTTGGGCAGGGCGGCAAGATCGATGACCGGGGCGGCGGGCTTGGGGATGTCCGCGCCGCCCGGACCCGCGCCGAGCCCCATCGCTGCGGCCATGCCCGGCGTCTCGTAGGCCGGCGGTGTCGTGCTCTCGACCGGAGCCGGGAGCGGGGCCCCGAGCGCAACCGGTCCTGGCTTGATCTGAGCCAGGGCCTTGGCCGTCACGGCCTCCGACGCGAGTTCGGGAGGTGGCGCGTTGGCGATCAACGCCCGCTGCGCGACATTCCAAAGCACGATGGCCGCGATGATCACCAGCGCTCCGATCAGGAAGGCCGCCACGCGCGGATCCCGCTCGTCCAGCACGCCGACGGGCGCGCGAAGCGGTTCGTCCAGCACGGGCTCGTCTGACTTGAAGCGCGTGATCGCCAGTTCGGGATTGAGCCCCACGGCTGCGGCATAGGCGCGAACGTAGCCGATGGTGAAAGGACGGGAGGGCAGGGCGTCCAGCCGCATCTCCTCGATGGCCTCGAGATAGGCGCGGCGTACGCGGGTCGTCGCCGCGACGGCCTCCAGCGTCAGGCCAAGCTCCAGACGCGCCGCCCTGAGCGCCTCGCCCAACGTGGCGTGCGCCTGGGTCGGATCCAGGGACGCGACCGGGATGTCCAGGTCCGACGCGGGCTCCGGCGCCGGAGAGAGGTCCAGCACAGTGCGTCGGCCCCGGGTCGGGCGGTCGACCGGCATCTTAGAGGAGCGTTTGCGCAACACGCGGAGTCCGGGGACGGGGTCGAGAGGGGCGATGGTGCGCCAGTATGACCTGAGTCAGATCGCGAGGTAGAGTTTGCGCGCAAGCGTTTCGATCTCGTTGCGAACCGAACCCGCCGAGGACTTGAGTAGCGCCGAGACCCCGCGCCGGGCCGCCTCGCGGTCGCAGCTCAGAACCATCTGCTTGACCGGACCGATGCCCGCCGGCGGCATCGACAGGCGCTCGAACCCCAGCGCGGTGAGGGCGAAGGCCTCCAGCGGCCGACCCGCCATCTCGCCGCACACGCTGACGGGGGTGCCGGTTTCGGCGCAGGCGCGCTGGATCGTTTCCAGCGCCCGCAGAGCGGGCGGCGACAGGCAGTCGTAACGGTCGGCGACGCGGGGGTTCCCTCGGTCAGCGGCGAACAGGTACTGCATCAGGTCGTTGGTGCCGACGCTGACGAAATCGGTCATCGGCAGAAGCGCGTCCAGGTGCCAGATCAGGGACGGCGCCTCGATCATCGCCCCCACGTCCAGCCGCGAAGGGGCCGGCCGGCCGCGGCGCTGGGCCCAGGCGATTTCGGTCTCCACCAGCGCGCGGGCGGCGCGGAACTCGTCCACACTCGCCACCAGCGGGAACATGATCTGCAGGGGGCGGCCCTTGGCGGCGGCGATCAGGGCGCGAAGCTGCAGGCGCAGCAAGGCCGGACGGTCCAGACCCATGCGGATCGCCCGCCATCCCAGCGCCGGGTTCTC
This sequence comes from Alphaproteobacteria bacterium, assembly GCA_031426235.1. GTDB lineage: Bacteria > Pseudomonadota > Alphaproteobacteria > Caulobacterales > Caulobacteraceae > Phenylobacterium. The sequence goes on from JANPKX010000467.1 coordinate 2,775, forward strand.
TTCGCGCTCGGCCTCCATGTAAGGCAACACCTTGTCGCCACCTAGATCGAGGGTCCTGAAGGTCACGGGCAGACTGCCGGCGGCATTCATCACGCGGTCGTAGAGGGCCGTCTGAGCGTTGACCCGCGGCATCTCCTCGGAGACCATGAACTGGAACTCGGTGCGGAACAGGCCGATCCCCTCCGCGCCGGTGTCCGCGAGGCTCTCCAGGTCGACGTCCAGGCCGGCGTTCATCAGCAAGGTGACCTTCACCCCGTCACGGGTGACGGCGGGGGTATCCTTCAACTGCGCGAAAACCGCCTGACGCTGGCGGCGGACGTCCATGCGCGCGTGAATCGCCTTGGCGACGTCGGGCCGGGGCCGCAGGTAGGCTTCTCCGGTCTCGGCGTCGACGATGACCGGGTCACCTTCCGAAACCTTGTCGCGCAGGCCCTGGAGGCGGCCGACGCAGGGGATATCCAGCGCCCGGGCCACGATCGCCGCATGGCTGGCCGACGAGCCTTCTTCCAGCAGCAGGCCGCAAAGCTTGGTGCGGTCGTATTCCAGCAGGTCGGCCGGGCCGAGGTTGCGCGCGATCAGGATCGCATTGTCCGGCAGGGTGCGCGCCACACTGCCGGCGCCGGACAGGTGACGCAGCAGGCGGTCGTTGAGATCCTCCAGGTCGTGCAGGCGCTCGCGCAGGTAGGGGTCGCGAGCCTGGCCCAGGCGGGCGCGGTGCTCGGAGCGCACCCGTTCCACCGCCGCCTCGGCGGTGAGCCCGTTCTTCACGGCGTCTTCCAGGCTGCGGTTCCAACTCGTCGAATGGGCGAACATCCGATAGCTCTCGAGCACCTCATAGGACGCGTCGACCAGGCCGTGCTGGCCTTCGAGCATCTTGTCGATCTGGGCCTTCAGCGCCGCCAACGCCTCTCGCAGGCGTCGCTCCTCGGCCACCACGTCCTCGGACAGCAGCTGGGACGAGGCGACCGGTTGTTCGTGCAGCACCGCGACGCCATAGGCCAGGCCGTCGGCGAACTTCGCGCCGATCACGCGTTCTGGCCGCCGGGGCGCGATCTCGACCCCCTCGAGCTCGCCGACCGTGATCAGCTCGCCGGACGCCACCATCTCGGCCAGGACCATGGCGATGATCTGCAGGTCCTCGACCTCGTCTTCGGAATAGGTTCGCTCAATGCGGTTCTGGACGACCAGAACCCCGATCACCCGGCCGCCCCGCAGCAGCGGCACGCCCAGGAAAGCGTGATAGGGGTCTTCGCCCGTTTCAGGCCGGTAGGAGAACGCCTGGTGCTGAGGCGCGTCGGCCAGGTTGAGCGGCCGGCCGAGCTTGAGGATTTCGCCGACCAGTCCCTCGCCGGGCTTCATCCGGGTGACGTGGACCGCGGCGACGTCGAGCCCCTCGGTGGCGAACAGCTCCATCTCGCCGTTGGCGCGTCGCAGGTAGATCGAGCAGACTTCTGCGACCATCGAAATGGCGATGATGCGCACCACCATGTCCAGGCGCTGCTGCGCCGGCCCGCCGCCGGCCAGCGCTTCGCGGATCTGCTTCAGCAGGCTGCGTTGTCCGCCGATGGATACGGTCGCCGGCATGATGCGCTAAAGAGTCTCCCTGTCCGGCCGCGATTTCTAGCAGCTTATTCTGACAGAGCCGATACAGAAGGCGTGGTTTGCCCCGACGCCCAATCGGCTAGCCGGCATTTCCCGGGCTTCAGGCCTCCGCGAAGATCCGCCTGAAGTTGTCGGCATAGAACTTGTCGCGCACCGCCGGCGGCCGATCGCCCAATGTGGCCTCGAACCGGCCGATCGGATTCCGCCCGCCCTCGATGTGCGGATAGTCCGAGGAGAACAGGTAGAGGTCGGGGTTCGACTGGTCGATGAACGCGCCCACCTCCTCAAAGACAAACGGCGTGAAGGCCATCTGCTGGGTCAGCTGTTCCGACGGAGTGCGGCGCAGGGCCTGGAGGTTGGCGTCGTTGCGGCTCCAGTGCTTGACTACCCAATCCAGCCTCCGCAGCAGTTCCGGCACCCACCCAGCGCCGAGTTCCACCGCGGCGCCGCGAAGCCCGGGGTGCCGCTCAAGCACGCCGTCCAGCACCATCATGGTCAGGAACTGTTCCGGCCCCTCGTGCAACAGGGCGACATCCTTGGTGCGCAGGTTCTCGCCGCCGCCCAGCCAGTCCTTGGTCGGCGGCCTCCCGTTGTTCATCCAGGCCTTGGCCAGCTGCAGCGGCGCGCCGCCGACATGCAGGACAAACGGTGTCCCCGTCTCGGCCAGCCGGGCCCAGAACGGGTCCAGGTCCACATGGCCCGGCGCGCGCTCGCCGCAGGGGCGATGCGGTATCCAGGCGGCCTTCAGCCCATTGGCGAGGCTGAATTCGAGCTCCGCCAGAGCCAGGTCGGGATCGTCCAGGGGGATGGCGGCCACGCCCATCAGACGCCGGTCGCTCTTGCAGAACTCGGCCATGTGCCTGTTGTGAGCCCGCGACGCGCCATAGCGCAGGCGGTGCTCCAGCTTCGAACTCGGCGAAAAAGGCATGCGCAGGCTATGGGTCGCGAAGACCAACTGCTTCTTGAAGCCCAGCAGGTCGAGCGCCGTGGTCCGATCGGCGCCGTTGAACGCGCCCAGGGCCTGGATTTCCTTGGAACTCTCGATCAGCTTGTCGCCGAGCGCGATCTGTGCGGCCACGTGCTCGGCGCTGTGCCGCCCGCCCTGGCCCACGATCACCGCCACCTCCTCGTCGGTGACGATGGACGCCGAATAGCTCACCTCTGGAATTTCCTCGCGCAACGCCGGGTCGGCATAGGCCTTGAGGAAATCGGGCAGCTCCATGATGTGGCTGTCGGCGTCATAGATCGCGCGGCTGGCGGGAGCGTAGGTCATGAGGTCCTCCAGAGGCGGCCCGCGCGGTCGTTGCTTCGCCGTATGGTGCGCCAGGGGCCGAGTATGCGACGGCGCCGAGGCGGTGTCACACCCAGGATTTTCCGCGCCGTCTTGAGCTTCGTTGATCCTCGGCGCATCGTCGGCGCAAAGAGCAAGGGGCGGGGGAGACCATGAAGCAGCGTTGGCTGGCCTTTGTGCTGGCTTGGGTGGTGATCCTGGGCGGCGCGTTTCTGGCGCACTCGGTCCAGACGGCCGGTGGGACCAGAGTCACCGAGGTGCGGATACCGGCGGGATCGGGCGTGAGCGTCTCCGGCCTGCTTTACACGCCGTCCAACGCTACGCCGGAGACGCCGGCGCCAGGCATCCTGGTCAGTCATGGCTACATCAACACCCGCGAGATGCAGAGCGGGTTCGCTATCGAGCTGAGCCGCCGCGGCTATGTCGTGTTGTCGATGGACATGACCGGTCACGGCTACTCGGGCGGCATCGTAGGCACGGCGGACTTCGGCGGCCCCGCGGCCCTCGCCTACCTCAAATCGCTGCCGATGGTGGACAAGGCCGCGATCGGGCTTGAAGGCCACTCCATGGGCGGTAGCCCGGTGCTGGCGGCCGCGGCGAGCGATCCGGAGGGCTACCGCGCCATCGTCCTGGAGGGCTCCACCCCCGGACTGCTCGGCGCCCGGACGCCGGACACTCCGAAGAACCTTGCCGTGGTGTTCGGCCAATACGACGAGTTCGCCAGCCTGATGTGGGGCGTGCCCAAGGGATCTCAGATCGAGGATTCCAAAAAGCTCGCCAAGGTGTTTGGCATTCCGGGCCCAGTGCTCGAGGATCACATCTACGGCGCGATTGCCGACGGTTCGGCTCGAATCCTCTTCAATCCACCCGTAACTCACCCTTGGGAACACTTCTCGGCAGCGGGGATCGGGGGCGCGGTGGGGTGGTTCCAGAAAACCATTCCGGCTCCCGCCGCTAAGCCGGTCGACGACCAGATCTGGCTCTGGAAGGAAGTCGGCACGCTTGTCAGCTTCGTAGGGTTGATCGTCCTGATCCTGGCGACCTTCGAGGTCCTCCTGGCCCTGCCGCTGTTCGCCGGGCTTCGGCAACCCGGCGAGGCCCTTGCCGAGCGCAGAGACGGCCGCTGGTGGATGGGCCTGGCCGTCACCGCGGGGCTACCGGCCATTACCTATTTCCCGTTGATGAAGGTCGGACAGCTGTTCTTCCCGATGGCCGTCTTCCCGCAGTGGATCCAGAACCAGCTGCTGGTCTGGGCGCTGGGAACGGCCCTCATCAGCCTGTTGATCGGTCTGGCGCTGCGACGGGGCAAGCCGACCTTTCGCCATCGCTGGGCGCTGTCGGCGGCGGTGGCCCTGGCGACCATGGCCGTGGCTTATCTGTCGCTAGTGGTCGTCGATGCGCTGTTCAAGGTCGACTACCGGTTTTGGGTTCTGGGGCTGAAGCCGCTGAGTGCAGGCCGTGCCGCCGCCCTTCCGGCCTATCTGGTCGTGTGGACCGTGTTCTTCCTCATCGCCCTGCGCGCGCTGGTGCTCGCCGTGCCGGTTCGCGGCGAGGGGCTCCTGTCGTCGATCATCTGGGGCAAGATCGCCATGGCGGGGGGGTTCTTCGTCCTGGTGGTGTGGCAGTACGCGAGCCTGTTCGCCACCGGCCTTCTGGCGACACCTACCGAGCCGCTGAACGTGATCGTGGCGATCCAGTTCGTGCCGCTGCTGGGCCTGATCGGGGTCATCGGCGTCTGGACGTGGCGGCGGACCAATTCCTATGTGCCTGGCGCGCTGATCTGCGCCCTGCTGGTCAGCTGGTACGTCACGTCGGGCACTGCCAACCACTGGCAACCCGGCTTCGAGTTCAAGATTCCGGGGGCTGCGGCGCCGGCGAAGCGGTGATCCGATAGGCGCAGCGGCGCGCGCCGGCCAGGATGTGGTCGGTCCGCTCGATGTGTACGCCGGGGCCAAGCGCCGCTTGGAACACGGCCAGTTCGGCGCGGCAGAATCCCTGGCAGGCGGCCGCCGCCGCGCAGATGGGGCAGTGGTTCTCGACGAGGAAGAAGCCGCCGCCAGGGTCGGGCGCACAGTCGGCCATGTAGCCTTCCGCCGTCCGAAGCTCGGCCAGGCGGACGACGCGAGCCTTGAGGCTCCGCAGAGGCGCCAG
>JANPKX010000468.1:0-9593 GCA_031426235.1 Alphaproteobacteria bacterium
CCGGCCGTTTGCCCCCCGGCCTCTATCAGACAATCTGTGCGCGCACAAAAAGGCCAACGGGTGCTTGGCCGCACCCCCCACGCCTAAGCGCCCGGTACGAAAGTAACCTCCGGCTGAGCACGACGCGTTCGTGCCGTTCGCACCCCCCCTATCCCCCCTCCCGCTTCCGCCACCGCTCCTCCCGCCACGCCCGGCCGGGCCGGTTGCGCAGGCGGGTGATCTGGCGGCTGATCTCGGCGGTGGCGCGTGTACGGCCCCGCTGGGTGGGCGGGTAGGCCCGGACGCCGACCTCGACAAGCTCGTCGCGCAGGATCTCCTCGCGGTCGTCGCAGGCGCGCGCCACGGCGTCGTCCAGCACCGGATCGTCCTTCAGCCAGCGGACCAGTGTGGACCGCGAGGGCATGTCGGCCATGCGGCTCAGGCTCCAGAGCGAGTGGCCCTCGCGGATGCGGTCGACGATCACCTCCAGATAGAGCGCCCGGCGCTTGGCCTTGAGCTGGTTGAAGGCGCCGCCGCGTCCCGCCCAGCGTAGCTTGGCGTCGAAGTCCCTGTGCTCGCGCCGCCATCGCGTCACCAGGGTGACCGAGGGCAGGTCGGGGTTGCCCGTGGTCAGGGCGATCAGGCTCTCGCCGCGGTAGACGCGGGCCGCGATGCGGTCGGCCAGGTCCTCGCTATAGGTCCAGCGGTTGGCCTCGCGCCGCTGCCGGCCGCGCTCGGTCGCGTGCATGGCCTTCAGCCGTCCCAGCTCTGCGCAGAACGGCGCCTGCGTGGCGCACCAGTACCGCACGCGGCTGCGGCTCGGCATGGCCGGGTCGGCATAGATGGCGTTGATGAGCTCGCCGGCCCGATAGCGCGCCAGCAGGGCTTCTGCCAGCGCCGGGTCGAACTGGCCGAACGCGCGCCAGCGGGCGCGGCGAAGGGCGTCAATCAACTCGGCGCCGAAGCCGGGATCGGCCTTGCGCCACCGGGTGAGGGTGGGGAGGCTGGCCATGTCCGGCCGCCGGGCGATGCGCGCCAGGCTCCAGCCGGCCCGGGCCAGGTCCAGGATTTCGGCGCGCAGGCGGGCGCGGGTGGCGGGGTCGTACCGGGTCATGGCGCCACCCTGGCGCGCCGATACGTCAGAAGCGGTCGTGTGGGGCCGGCGTGGGTCGATAGGGGGGCGTTACACCTGCGCCGTCGGACCGGTCTCCGCGACCCGACAGCAGGTCGGATCGCGGATCTTGGACGGACCGGCCTTCCGGCCTGCCGCCTCCCCTGGCCGGCGGCGTGGGATCAGAACCTGGACTGCAGCCCGAACTCGAAGACACGGCCCAGGGGGTTCTGGGTCATGTAGTCGTAGTTGTACTGGCTCTTGTAGAACGGGGGCTGATCGTCGAGCACGTTCTTGACCGAGAGCGTCGCCGTCCAGCGCTCCTGGAAGGTCAGCCGGTAGGTGACGTCGTGGACGAAGCGGTCCTTACGCTTCAGCCGGCTGCCGGCCACCACGGCGTTCACATCGTCCGTGCCAGACCAGTACCGCGTGGTCCAACGCAGGTTGTGACCTGGGATCGACCAGTTCGCGTAGAGGTTTCCGCGGAGCCGCGGATAGGAATAGAAGGACGACAGAAGTTCGGACTTGCCGAGCCGGTTCAGAGCCGCGTCGAAGACGAAGCTCGTTCCCAGCAACAGCCCGGGACCGCGCTTGTAGTCGGTCAGGATACTGGCGTCCCCGCCGAGCGTGAGGGTGCCGTTGAGGATGTCGTCCCAGGCGTAGGAGGCGTTGAGATCGATCCCGGTGATGTCGGTCTTCGGGCCGTTGATCACATTGTTGCGGACCGACAGCAGGTTGTTCGGGTGACACGTCGGCACGGTCCGGCCCCCGTAGGCGGTGGTGTTCACGGTGTCGGTTCCGAACCGGAACCGATCGAACAGGGCGGCGCTGCCGCACTGCCACGTCGCCGGATTGGCCGACGGGAACATGGTCCCGTAGATGCGCGCGGCGGTCTCGGTCGTGATCTCATCCTTGAAGGCGAACTTGAAGAAGTCGATCTGCGCCTTGAACGCCCCGACATCGAACAGGAAGCCGACGTTGAACGTATCCGCCGTTTCCGGGTCGAGCTGGGGATTGCCGAACGTCTGCACCGGCCGGTAGAGCGGCGCCCCCGTAGTGGGGTTGGTGAACTGCGCCTGGATGAAGCCGAAACCCGGATCGAGCGCCGCGATGGGCGGCGCGCGGAAGGTGGTTCCCGCCGAGCCGCGCACCGCGACCCAGGGCAGGATCTGCCAGCGGATCGACGCGCGGGGATTCGTGGTCGACCCGACATTGCCGCCGTACTGCTCGTTGCGGATGGCCAGGCTCACCAACACGTCGTCGGTGACGGGAACCTGAAGCTCGCCGAACAGGGCGACGACGTGCCGATCCTCCTGGCTTTCCCGGCCCGAGCCGATGAAGGTGAACGGCCCGCCGCCGGGGACCGCGCAGGTCGGCAGTCCGTCGCCGTAGGGCTGGCTGTCGACGCAGGGGGTCTTCTCGCCATCGAAGTTCGACGACAGGGCGATGGTACGGTCGTTGAAGCGCCACTGCGCGCCGACGGCCCAGCTCACCGGCGCGTCGGCCCACAGCTTCATATCGCCGAAATCCCCGGTCAGCTGGGCTTGCGCCGTGACGAGTTGCTGGGTCGTCGTGGCCACCGCGTTGTCCTGCAACCAGGACCAGAGGCCGGGGTCGATCGGCGGTCCCTGGCGCAGGCCCGTGGATTGGGCATAGTTCGCGCCGTTGATGCTGGACCGCTGGATCGAGTTGGCGAAGGGGTTCAGGTACTGGCAGGACCCGACGCCGGGCGTCCCCGAGACGGGGTTGCAGTTGGCGCCGCCAAGGCCACGCAGCGCGAGTTGTATGCGATTGACGTACCGGTCCGGGGTGACGCTGATCTGCTGGGCGCGCATGTAGTTGAGGGTCGTGCGCCACTCCCAGCCGTTCTCAAATTCGCCGATGAAGCCGCCCACCACGCGGAACGACGTGATCTGGTTGCTTTGGCGATCGGCGTCGAAGTCGTTGAGGGGGTTGCCGCCCAGGGCCACCGGACGCCATTGGGTCAGGTTCATGGCGACGCCGTTGGTCAGCGCGGCCGCGCAGATGGCCGCCGTGATCTGCGGCTGGGTCGCCGTCGGGCAGGGATTGAACAGGGCCTGGAGGCCCGGATTGCTCGACGGCACGTAGTAGCGCGACTGGATCGCGCCGGGCGCCGCCGGATAGGGCGACGATCCGCCGCCCGGCGACGAACCGCTCGCCTCGATGGGTGTGGGGAACTGAACGGTCGACTGTGAGGCCGAGACCCGGTCGTGCGGAACGTCCGAACGGCTCCAGAGGACCTCGCCATGGAACCGCAGCTTGTCGTTCAGCTCGAAGTTGCCCTCTGCGAACAGGTGGTAATGGTACTCATCCGCCACGCGGGAGTCGTGGTAGGTGAAGGGATAGAAGCACTGCCCGTTCGGGACGAACGAAAGGCCGCCAAGCTGGGTGCAGCCGGCGTCCGAGAACGTCGCCGACAGGGCCCCGCCGAGGGGCTGGCCCGCCCGCGCCGGATCTGGCAGGAACCCGCCGTTCGGCCCGAGCGTCGGGGTTCCCAGGATCGCGTTGTAGCCGCCGGGATTGCTGGCTCCCGAGATGCCGCTGACGTTCACGGTGTCCGGGAAAACCGCGTTGGGTAGCGTCCAGGGCAGATCAACGCCGTTCAGCTCGCTTCGGCGCCGATAGGACGCAGCGAGCAACACGTTGCCATTGTCGAACTTCCTGCCCCAGGCGACGGAGCCTTCGTAATCGCCTTTCGATCCGTCGATCAGCGCATACTTGCCGCTGGCCTCGAACCCTTCGAGGTCCCTGCGGGTAATGAAATTCACCACGCCGGCCACGGCGTCCGAACCATAGGTGGCCGCGGCGCCGTCGCGCAGGACCTCGACCTGACCGATCGCGATCGTCGGGACGACGTTGACGTTGACGAACTCTTGGCCGCCCGCGGCGGTGATCGTCGACAGGCGTTCACCGTTCATGAGCGACAGCGTGCGGGTTAATCCCAGGCCCCGCAGGTTGATGGTGGCGACGCCCGCCGCCGCGCCGCCGAGGAAGCGGTTGGACTCACCAATATTGCCGCCCGAAACAGATGGGATCGTGCGCACGAGGTCCACGAGAGACGGGCTGCCCTGCTCTCTGAGTGATTCACTTGTGATCACGTCGACCGGCAACGGGGCGTCTTCCGGTGTGCCGCGGATCAAGGAGCCGGTGACGACCACCTCCTCGACATCCGTTCCGGTAGCCTGAGCCGGGGCAGCCCTGCCGGCGGCTTGCGCCGCCGCCTGCGCGGCCAGCCCTAGGGTGAAGACGGCGGCCAGCATGGTGCTGGCGCAAAGCTGATTGCGTGTGATCATTCGTATCCCTCCCGGGTCTCCGCCGCGTCTGGCGCGCAGCGTATTGACCGCAATCACGATGATTGACCGAACGCAGGTTTTTCGCCAGCGATTTTCGACAGGTACCGAGACGCGGATTCTACGCGGGGCCGGTGCGGGATTCCCGCCGCGCGGCGGATGACAGGCTAGATCGGCGCGGTGGACAGCCGGCGGCGCTCGGTGGTGGCCGCGAGTTCGGCCCAGATGGCGGCCTGCCGGGCCGTGTCGCCGGCCGCCTCGGCGGCTTCGTGGGCGACGATGAGGGCGGCGCGGAGGCGGTCGTTCTCGGCCCCCAGGGCGGTGAGGCGCAGATCGGTCGGGGCGGCCGGGGGCGCGCCCAGCAGGGCGCTGAGGGCGGCGTTCTCCTCCACCAGGATATGGGCTTGGCGATCCCAGGTCTCGGCCAGGATGCCCATCAGGGCGGCGGTCAGGCCGAGCTGGTTGGCCCGTTCGCCGGGCGGGACGTCGGGGGCGGCGTGGGCCAGGAGCTGGGCGGCGAGCTGCGCCAGGACGGTCGGAACGGCGGGGGTCATAGCTTGCCCATCACCTGCAGGATCGCGCGGTCCTGGGCGTTGATCAGCCACCACGCCGGATAGACCATGATCGGGGCGGTGTTGCCGCCGGACGCGAAGGCTGCCGCGGAGCCCAGCCAGATGCCCTGGCCCTTGACGCAGTTGAACAGGGTCCACCAGTGCAGCGCCGCCGGATCGGCGGTGAGGCCGGACGCGCGTTCCCAGATCGCCACGGCCTGCGCGGGCGGGCAGAGGCCGCCGGCGAGGGGGCCGCCGGGGCCGGTGCGCCCGAAGCTCCACACCGGCTGCAGGCTCCAGCCCAGGTCCTCCAGCGGATCGCCGATGTGGGCCATTTCCCAGTCAAGAACCCCGTGAACGCCGCCCTGGGCGTCATAGAGGAAGTTGCCGGTGCGGTAGTCGCCATGGACGATGCCGACCCGTTGGGCCGGCGGCGGCGGGTTGGCGCGAAGCCAGCGGATGGCGGCCTGGGCGATCGGCTGGGGATGGGCGGCGTCGCGGTCGATCAGCCCCGCCCAGTGCTCCAGCTCGCGGCGCCAGCAGGCGTCCGGGGCGGGGGTGGGCAGGATGGCGGCGAGCCGGGCGGGGTCGGCGGTGGCGATCCGGCCCAGGATCGTCCACTTGGCCTCAGCGACCTTCGCCAGCGCGGCGTCGCCGAGGGCGAACAGGGCCTGGGGCGCGGCCTGGAAGCCGGTCAGCTCCTCAGCGATGAAGAAGGGGTGGTCCAGGGGGCCGGGGCCTTCCTCCAGCCACAGCATCTCGGGCACAGGAACGGCCGTGCCGTGGAAGGCGCGGTAGGCCTCGAACTCTACGCGCCGTTCGGTGTCGATCAGGCTGGCCGGCGGATCGCGGCGCAGGATGAGGCGGCGCTGGCGGTCCTGGCCGTGCTCGGTCCAGTGCAGGATGAACCGGTACGTCTCGCGGCTGGCGCCTCCGGAGATCCGCTCGAGGCCGCGGACCGCCACGTCCGCCGCCTGCGGCATCCGGCCGGCGATATAGGCCGCCAGGCGCGGTTCCAGCGGGTGGGTCACGCCATTTCGAAACGCAGCGGCAGGCGCTTGGGGCCGTTGACGAACACGGCCTCGCTGAGCGCGGGGGTCCCGGCCAGCTCCACGGACTTCAGGCGCGGGATCATCTCTTCCCAGAGGATGCGCATCTCCATCTTGGCCAGGTGCTGGCCCAGGCACAGGTGCGCGCCGTAGCCGAAGGCCAGGTGCTTGTTGGGCTTGCGGTCCACCTGGAAGGTGTCGGGCGCGTCGAAGACCGTCTCGTCGCGGTTGCCCGAGGCGTAGCAGAGCATCAGCCAGTCATTGGCCTTCATCTGCCGGCCGGCGAACTCGATGTCCTGCGTGGCGGTGCGCATGAAGGTCTTCACCGGCGTCGTCCAGCGGATGGATTCGTCCACCAGGCCCGGGATCAACGACAGGTCGGCCTTGAGCTTCCGGAATTCCTGCGGGTTCTCGGCCAGCGCCCACATGGCGCCGCCGGTCGAGGACGAGGTGGTGTCATGGCCGGCCGCGGCGACGATGATGTAGTAGCTCATCGCCTCCAGGTCCGAGATCGGCTGGCCGTCGATCATGCTGTTGGCGATCACCGAGGCCAGGTCGTCCGTCGGATTGCGCCGCCGCTCCTCCGACAGCGCCCGGAAATAGTTCGAGAAATCGACGATCACGCCGAAGTCGATCTGCTGCTCCGAGCTGGCCGCCGCCGGCGCGCCCCCGCCCCGCCCCAGCTCCGGATCCGTCGCCCCGAACAGCTCCTGCGTCAGCTTGAGCATCCGCGGCTCATCGCTTTCGGGGACTCCGAGGATTTCCATGATGACCCGGAGCGGAAAGTGCAGCGCCAAATCGTTGACGAAGTCGCAGGTCCCGCCGAGGGCCGCCATCTTATCCACCGCCGCGCGGGCGATGACGCGGATGCGATCCTCGAGGCCTTTCAGGTTCTGCGGCATGAACCAGCCCTGGGTGAGGGCGCGGTACTTCGGATGGTCCGGAGCGTCCATCTGGACGAGGGTGCGCAGCAGGTGCGGGCTGCCGCCCATCATGTCGCGGACCCGCTTGTCCATCACCTGGCTGGTCAGGGTGGGCGAGCGGTCGCCCGAGTGGAACAGGTCGTTCTGGCGGCTGATCTCCAGGATGTCGGCGTGCTTCGTGACAACCCAGAACGGATCGACCCCCTCGACCTTGGCGACCCCCAGGGGCTCGTTCTGGCGCAACCAGCGATAGGTCTCCATCACCCGCCCGTCGGCATAGGCGGCCGGCAGGGTCAGGTTGTCGGCATGTTCCTGCGGAATGCGGTGGTCGGCGGCGGTCATCACGCTCATGTGTGGCTTTCTTCGGCGCCGCCGTGACGCTGGGTCAGGGCAGACGACACCTCTGGATTGGTCTTAGCTGTCGCCGAGTTGATACCCCACGCGCGAGCCCCCGCAAGGGTGACCGCGCGTCAACCGCAGGGAGCGCGGCGCGATGCTGACCAAGGGCGACGACTATCCGATCCACCAGACGCCGGAGCCGATCGCCTATGCCGGCTCGGACCGCAACTTCTACGACCGCTATTTCTTCAACGCCTACGCGCTGGACGGCTCGGCGTTCCTGGCGGTCGCCTTCGGAAGCTATCCGGCGCTCAGCGTCGCGGACGCCCACATCGCCATCGTAAAGGACGGCAAGGAGCGCTGCCTGCACGCCTCGCGCATCCTCGGCTACGAGCGGATGGACCTGACGGTAGGGCCGATCTCCATCGATGTGCTGGAGCCACTGCAGCGGCTGAAGGTGACGGTGGCCAAGACCGAGGGAATCGCCGGCGAGATCACCTTCGAGGGCCGCGCCTTTCCCATCGAGGAGCCCCGCTTCGTCAAGCGCAACGGCCCGCGCCTGTTCATGGACTATACCCGGCTGACCCAGAACGTGCGCGCGTCCGGCTGGGTGGAGGTGGATGGCGAGCGGATCGAAATTTCCGGCTGGGTCGGCACCCGCGACCGCTCGTGGGGCATCCGGCCGGTGGGGGCGCCGGACACCCAGCCGACGCCGGGCGCCGAAATCGGGGGTTTCTTCTGGCAGTGGACGCCGCTGAACTTTGACGACACGAGCGTCTATTTCCACATCAACGCCGACCCCGACGGCAAGCCTTGGAACACCCGCGCGGTGATCCTGCCCGACGGCGCCGGGCCGAACGGCGGCTGGCACAGCGATGCGCCGGTCATGGAGACCGAGATCATCCCCGGGACCCGGCACGCGAAGTCGGGGCTATTGACCATCCCGCTGGCCCAGGGCGCGGCGGCGGTGCGGATCGAGCCGAAATCCACCTTCCTGATGCGCGGCGTCGGCTACGGCGGCGAATGGCGGCACGGTGCGCTCAAAAGCGCGCTGGCCGTGGCCCGCGAGGACCTGGACTGCGAGACCTTTGACAAGGCCGATCCCGGCAACCTGCACATCCAGGCGATCAGCACCTGCACCCTGTCTCGCCCCGGCCACGACGATCAGGTGGGCATCGGCGTGTTCGAGCAGCTGATCCTGGGACCCTACCGGCCCCTGGGGTTCTAGGCGCCGGCGATGACGAGGGCTTGGTCCAGGTCCGCCAGAATGTCGTCGATGTGCTCGAGACCGATCGAGAGCCGTACATAGCCCGGTGAGACGCCGGTCGCCGCCTGCTCCTGCGTTGAGAGCTGGGAGTGGGTGGTGGAGGCCGGGTGGATCGCCAGGCTGCGCGCGTCGCCGATGTTGGCCACGTGGTAGAGAAGCTTCAGAGCATTGATGAAGGCGGCGCCTGCCTCGACGCCGCCGGCGAGTTCGAAGCCCACCAGGCCCCCGTGCCCGCCGCTCAAGTACTTGGCCGCCCGCGCGGCTGCGGGACCCGCCTGTTGGCTGGGATGGATCACACGCGTGACGCCCGGCCGCGCCGCCAGCCAGGCGGCAACCTTCGTGGCGTTGGCGCAATGCCGCTCCATGCGCAGCGCCAGGGTTTCGACGCCCTGGATGATCTGGAAGGCGTTGAAGGGCGAGATGGCGGCGCCCAGGTCGCGCAGCAGGATCACCCGGGCGCGCAGGATATAGGCGATGGGGCCCAGCGGCTTCACGGCCTGGGTCCACACCGCGCCATGGTAGGAGGCATCGGGCGTGTTGAGCTGGGGCTGACGTTCGGGGTTGGCTTCCCAGTCGAAATTGCCGCCGTCCACGATCAGGCCGCCGATGGAGGTGCCGTGACCGCCCAGGTATTTGGTGGCGGAATAGACCACGATGGCCGCGCCATGATCCAGCGGCCGGCAGAGCAGCGGGGCGGCGGTGTTGTCCATGATCAGCGGCACGCCGAACTCGCGGCCGATGGCGGCGACCTCGGCGATGGGGAAGACCTCGAGCTTCGGGTTCGGCAGGGTCTCGGCGTAGTAGGCGCGCGTGCGCTCGTCGGTGGCGCGGCGGAAGGCTTCCGGGTCGGCCGGGTCGACAAAACGGACCTCGATGCCCTGATCCTTCAGCGTGTTGGCGAACAGGTTCCAGGTGCCGCCGTAGAGGGCGGTCGAGCTGACGACGTTGTCGCCGGCTTTGGCGAGGGTCTGCAGCGCCAGGGCTGAGGCGGCCTGGCCCGAGGCGACCGCCAGCGCCGCGGCGCCGCCCTCCAGAGCCGCAATGCGCTGCTCCAGCACGTCGG
>JANPKX010000469.1:0-3472 GCA_031426235.1 Alphaproteobacteria bacterium
CGGGGGGCGATCTCGTTGACCAGAAGCCGCCCATCATGCAGTTCGAACAGCTCGATGCCGACCACGCCCACATAGCCGAGGCCCCCCAGCACCCTGGCGGCGATGCGCTCGGCCTGTTCCGCCAGGGCAGGGCTCACCGCCGCGGGCGCCAGGCTGCGGCGCAGGATCCCGCCGTCGTGATGGTTCTCGGCGAGGGGATAGATGGCGGTGGAGCCGTCGCGGCTCCGGGCGGCGATGATCGAAAGCTCGCGCACGAACGCGGCCGGCGCCTCCAGGATCACCGGCACGCCGCCCAGCTCCGTGAACGTCGTCCCGGCCCAAGCCGCATGCTCGATCCAGCGCTGGCCCTTGCCGTCATAGCCCTCGCGTCGCGTCTTCATCAGCACCGGCGCGCCCATCTCGGTCGCCGCGGCCACAGCCTGCTCGGGCGTATCGGCGGACATGAAGGCCACCGTCGGCGCGCCGCTGGCGTTCAGGAATTGCTTCTCGGCGATGCGATCCTGGGCCACCGCCAGGGCCTCGGGACCGGGCGCGACCTCGACGCCGAGTTCCTGCAGGATCAACACCGAGGCGGCGGGCACGTTCTCGAACTCATAGGTGACGACGCTGGCCAGGGCGGCCAGGGCCTCGAGGGCCCGGCGGTCGTCATAGGCCCCGACGATGGTGTGGGCGGCGACGCGGCCCGCTGGACTGTCGGCGTCTCGCTCCAGCACAGCCACGTCGAACCCCAACCTGGCGGCGGCCAGGGCGAGCATGCGGCCAAGCTGTCCGCCCCCGAGGATGCCGAGGGTCGAGCCGGGCGGGAGCGGGAGCTGGGCCATGGCTTGCTTTAGTGGTCCTCGACCGCTTCGGAAACGGCGGCGGTCTGGTGGGCGACGAACTGGGCCACGCGCGCGGCGATGCCGGCGTCTGAAAGCGCCAGGATCCGCGCGGCCAGAAGTCCGGCGTTCTTCGCGCCCGCCTCGCCGATGGCCAGGGTGCCGACCGGGATGCCGCCGGGCATCTGGACGATGGACAGCAGGCTGTCCATGCCCTTCAACGCCTTGCTCTCGATGGGCACGCCCAGCACGGGCAGGTCTGTGAGCGAGGCGGTCATGCCCGGCAGGTGGGCCGCGCCGCCGGCCCCGGCGATGATCACCTGGAAGCCCGCGGCCTTCGCGCCCTTGGCGAATTCGTACATCCGCTCGGGCGTACGGTGCGCCGAGACCACCCTGGCGTCGTAAGCGATGCCCAGCCCCTCCAGCATTTCGGCGGCGTGGCGCAGGACCGGCCAGTCGGACCGGCTGCCCATAATGATGGCGACAGGGGCGCTCATGCGTGCGGCAATCCTCTGCGGCCGTCGGGGAAGGCGGCGGAGTATAGGCGCCGCCTTTGCGCACACAATCGCCTGTGGTTAGAATCCCTTAACCGCGTTGACGTCGAATGCCTCCAACTCCCCAAGGATCGGCCATGAAGGTTCCCGGCGTTCGCAACGAGCCCATCTCCGCCACCCGGCGACCCGCCGCGGCGACGGGCGCCTATGCCGTCAGCGCGGGCGCCGCGGCGCGGGTGGACCAGACGACCTTTCTGGGCATCCCCGCCCACGAGATGACGCCCGGCGTTATGGCCGCGATCCAGACGCTGCTGGGCGAGCTGGACGCCCTGCGTGGCGAGGTCGGCCGCCTGAAGGCCCGGCTGACCGAGGCCGAGACCCTGGCCGATCGAGACACCCTGACCCCGCTGCTGAACCGCCGCGGGTTCCTGCGCGAACTGAGCCGCATTCGCGCCTTCGCCCAGCGACACGGCACGCCCGCCAGCCTGGTCTATTTCGACCTGGACGGCTTCAAGGCCATCAACGACCGCTTTGGCCATGCCGTCGGCGACGCCGCGCTGCGGGCCGTGGCCGAGCGTCTGGCGGCGAGCGTGCGCGAAAGCGACGTGGTCGGGCGCATGGGCGGCGACGAATTCGCCCTGGTGCTGGTTCAGGCCGACGCGGAGGCGGCGGAAGCCAAGGCCGCGTCCCTGGCGACCCTATTCGAGCAAGAGCCGCTGCCCATCGGCGATGGGACCCTGAGGATACGCCTCAGCTACGGGGTCCGAGAGATCGGGCCCGACGCGGATGCCGAATCGATGATCGCCGACGCCGACACCGCCATGTTCGCAGCCAAACGCCTGCGCAAGGCAAGCTGATCAGGCGATGATGTCGGGGGTCAGTTGGTCCTCGATCCGCACGATCTCGTCCTTGAACCCCAGTTTCTTGCGCTTCAAACGCCCGATGATGACCAGGTCCGGGACCGGAGAGGCCGACAGGGCCTGGATGGCGGCGTCGAGATCGGCATGGTCCTGGCGTAGTTCGGCAAGCCGGGCCTCCAGCGCGTCGTCGGTCCAGGTTGAGTAGTCGATCACGTCGTTTCCTTAACCCAGAGCGGCCGCAAGTTCAGCCAGGGCGTCGGCTGGCGCCGGTTGGCCCCACGCCCGCGAGGCCGCCATCATGGCCTCGAGCGCCCCTGCGCCGCCGCGGTGGTCAGACAGGCCGGCCAGGGTTTCCATCAAGAGCCGCTCGGAAGCCAGTTCCAGCCGCTTCACCTCTTCGCGCAAGGCCTCACGGGCGCCGTCGTCGAAGGGCGTCAATGCCGGCTTCAGCGCCCGGCGCACGGCGCGAAGCGGAACCAGGGCCACCGCGTCCCACGCTCGGGCCGCGGCCGCCGCGCGCGTCACGAGGTCTGCGTCCCGCGCCTCGGCATAGACGGCCCACAGCAGCAGGGAGGTGTTCTGCCCATGAAAGTCCTGCAGCCTCAGCGTCGCCTCGGGCACGCCGGGCCGACCGTAGGCCTCGAGCGCCCACGCCCAGATTGCCATCGCGTCAGCCCCCCTCGCTCACGGGGCCGATATCCTCGCCCCAGCGCTGGACCGAGCGCCACGCCAGCCCGAAAAGGTCAAGCGCGCGGCCGACCGACTGATCGACCACTTCGTCCAGGGTCTGGGGCCTGGCGTAGAAGGCCGGCAGCGGCGGGGCGATGATGGCGCCCATCTCGGTCAGCCGAACCATGGTGCGCAGATGGCCCAGGTGCAGCGGCGTCTCGCGAACCATCAACACCAACGGCCGCCGCTCCTTCAGGGTTACGTCCGCCGCGCGGGTCAGCAGCGAGGCGGTCACGCCGGTGGCGATCTCGCTCATCGTCCGCACCGAGCAAGGCGCCACGATCATGCCGAGGGTCTGAAACGAGCCCGAGGCGATCGCCGCGCCGACATCGCCGGCCTTGTGGCTGACGTCGGCGCGCGCCTGGACGTCGGCCAGCGACAGCGTGGTCTCCTGCGCCAGCGTCAGCGCGGACGAACGGCTCATCACCAGATGGCTCTCGACGCCAAGGTCACGGCACGCATCCAGGGCGCGCAGCCCCAGTGCGACGCCCGAGGCCCCGGAGATGCCCACGATCAGTCGCGGTCTGTCGCTACCAGTGCCGGGCAAGGGGTCTCCAAACGCGTGAAAGCT
>JANPKX010000470.1:0-2446 GCA_031426235.1 Alphaproteobacteria bacterium
CTCGCGACGGGGGATTCTCGGTTGCGAGCAATGCCCTCTAGCGCATCCCGGGCGGAAACGTCTCGGGATACTCAAGCTTGCTCACATCGTAGCCCAGGCTTGTGACGCGGGCGTTCAGCATTGCCACTTGCTCGGGCGCGGGGCGCGGATCGCGCGTATAGACGTTGACGTTCTCCAGCGCGGGGTCCGACATGATGAACCAGCCCTCGCCATGGTCGAGCATCCAGTAGGTGCGATTGACGGGCACGAAGCCGAACAGCCGGTAGGCCACCCGCACCTTGGTGTTTTGCCCCGGATTCAGGATCGTCAGCGGCCCGGCGACCACCTTCTCCTTGCCCATGGGCGTCTTGTCCCGGCAGCCGTCCCGTTCGATCAGCTTGTCGCCCTGGGTGATGTAGTCGGTGTAGCCGGCCACGCAGCCGTCCGTCAGCCTCATGGGGGTGCGGGCGATCTCGTACCAGCGGCCGACGTAGAAGCCGTTCGGCTCTATGGCCCGGGCGGGCTCGGGCGCCCGGACGGGCTTGGATCCGGCCATTGAGGCGCAGCCGGCGAGAAGCATCAGGCCGCCGACGGCCAGGGCGATGTGCAGGGGTTTCATGTCACCGGAACACGGCTTGGCCCCGCCGGTTCCGCCGCGTCTAGAACTCGTCCTCGATGGCGGCACGGAAGTTTTCGAACACCTCGCGCATCTGCGGGTCCGGCGGGGCAGCAGGTTCCGGCTCCGGCACGGCGGCGACGACAGCCATGAGCCGCCCGACCACGGCGCCATGTTGCACCAGCAGCAGCGTCTCGCCCTCCCGAAGGTCGCTCAGCAGGGCCGCGACGCGCGGCGGCAGGTCATCGAGGTCCAGGCGGGCCATGGCGCGATCCTAGACCGGTTCCGGCCGGACGGGTA
The DNA here is from genome assembly GCA_031426235.1 of Alphaproteobacteria bacterium. Lineage (GTDB taxonomy): Bacteria > Pseudomonadota > Alphaproteobacteria > Caulobacterales > Caulobacteraceae > Phenylobacterium. Next base: position 896 of record JANPKX010000470.1, read on the forward strand.
CACCGCCGCATGGCTTACCGATCCCTGCGCGAATTCCTGGCCAAGCTCGAGGCGGCGGGCGAGCTGGTCCGGGTCGTCGAACCCGTGTCCTCGGTCCTTGAGATGACCGAGATCCAGCGGCGGCTGCTGCGCGACGGGGGGCCGGCCGTGCTGTTCGAGAATGTCACCCGCGCGGACGGCGAGCTTTCCACCATGCCGTGCCTGGTCAACCTCTTCGGCACCGTCAAGCGCGTCGCCATGGGCGTGACCCTCGACGGCAAGGAACGCACCACGGGCGCGGAGCTGCGCGAGGTCGGCGAGCTGCTGGCCTTTCTGCGCCAGCCCGAGCCGCCGCGGGGCCTCAAGGACGCCATGGAGATGCTGCCGCTGGCCCGCACGGTCATGAGCATGCGTCCCCAGGTGCGCAAGTCCGCCCCCGTACAGGAAGTGGTGCTGAAGGGTGATCAGATCGATCTCGGCAAGCTGCCGATCCAGACCTGCTGGCCGGGCGAGCCGGCGCCGCTCATTACCTGGCCGCTGGTGGTCACCAAGGGTCCGTCGCAGACCCGCGAGGACGACTACAACCTCGGCATCTACCGGATGCAGGTGATCGGCAGGGATCGCACGATCATGCGCTGGCTCGCCCACCGCGGCGGCGCGCAGCACCACCGGCGCTGGAAGGCCGAGGGGAAGCGCGAGCCCCTGCCCGCCTGCGCGGTCATCGGCGCCGATCCCGGGACGATCCTGGCCGCCGTGACGCCGGTGCCGGACACCCTGTCGGAGTACCAGTTCGCCGGACTGTTGCGCGGCGCCAAGCTGGACCTTGTCCCGGCCAAGACCGTGCCCCTAATGGTGCCCGCCCAGGCGGAGATCGTGCTCGAGGGCCATGTGCTGCTGGACGAGTATGCCGACGAAGGCCCCTACGGCGACCACACCGGCTACTACAATTCGGTCGAACGGTTCCCGGTTTTCCAGGTCAGCGCGATCACCATGCGCCGCGACCCCATCTACCTGACCACCTTCACGGGCCGGCCGCCGGACGAGCCCAGCGTGCTGGGCGAGGCGCTCAACGAGGTGTTCATCCCGCTGCTGCGCCAGCAGTTCCCGGAAATCACCGACTTCTGGCTGCCGCCCGAAGGCTGCAGCTATCGCATCGCCGTGGTTTCCATGAAGAAGGGTTATCCCGGCCACGCCAAGCGGGTGATGATGGGCGTCTGGAGCTACCTTCGCCAGTTCATGTACACCAAGTGGGTGATCGTCGTGGACGACGACATCAACGCCCGCGACTGGAAAGATGTCATGTGGGCGCTATCCACCCGCATGGACCCCGCCCGTGACATCACAGTCATCGAGGGCACGCCCATCGACTACCTGGACTTCGCCTCGCCGGAGAGCGGCCTCGGCTCCAAGATCGGCCTCGACGCGACGGACAAATGGCCGCCCGAGACGAAGCGCGAGTGGGGCGAGGAAATCCGCATGGACGAGGCCGTCGTGGAGCGGGTGTCGGACATGTGGGAACGGCTGGGCCTGCCGGGCGACGGTGCGCCGATCTGGAAATAGCGGCGCGGAACG
>JANPKX010000471.1:0-17532 GCA_031426235.1 Alphaproteobacteria bacterium
TCCAGGATCAGCTCGGAGTTGCCGGTGCCCTTGAACTCCTCGTAGATGACGTCGTCCATCCGCGAACCGGTGTCCACCAGGCACGTGCCGATGATGGTCAGCGAGCCGCCCTCCTCGATGTTCCGCGCGGCGCCGAAGAAGCGCTTGGGGCGTTGCAGGGCGTTGGCGTCCACACCGCCGGTCAAGACCTTGCCGGACGACGGCACCACGGTGTTGTAGGCCCGGCCGAGGCGGGTGACGGAGTCCAGCAAGATCACAACGTCGCGCTTGTGCTCGACCAGGCGCTTGGCCTTTTCGATCACCATTTCCGCCACTTGCACGTGGCGGGTGGCCGGCTCGTCGAACGTCGATGAGATCACCTCGCCCTTCACCGTCCGCTGCATGTCGGTGACCTCTTCCGGCCGCTCGTCGATCAAGAGGACGATCAGGTAGCACTCGGGATGGTTGGTCTCGATCGACTTGGCGATGTTCTGCAGCATCACGGTCTTGCCGACCCGGGGCGGCGCCGTGATCAGGCAGCGCTGGCCCTTGCCCAAAGGCGCGACGATGTCGATGACCCGGCCGGAGCGGTCCTTCAGCGTCGGATCGTCGATCTCCATCTTGAACCGCTGGTCCGGGTAAAGCGGGGTCAGGTTGTCGAAAAGCACCTTGTGGCGGACCGCATCAGGGCTCTCGAAGTTGGTCAGGTCTACCTTGACCAGGGCGAAGTAACGCTCGCCCTCCCGGGGCGCCCGAACTTCGCCGTCGACGGTGTCGCCGGTCCGCAGGCCGAACTTCCGGATCTGCGAGGGGCTGACATAGATGTCGTCGGGTCCTGGCAGGTAGTTGGCCTCCGGCGAGCGCAGGAAGCCGAAGCCGTCCTGCACGACTTCCAGAGTACCGGACCCGGAGATAGCGACGCCCTCCCCGGCCAGGACCTTGAGGATGGCGAACATCATGTCCTGCTTGCGCATGGAGTTCGCGGATTCGATCTCCAGCTGCTCGGCGAAGGCCAGCAGGTCGACGGGCGGCTTGTCCTTGAGTTCCTGCAGGCTCATCCGGGTCAGGCCCATGGCCGCGATGGCCTTGGACGCCTCGGTGGGTTCATCCGCGTCGGACTCGACGGCGACGGTTTCTCCCGCCGCCCCAGCGGTCAGGATTTCTGCGGGCTCGCCCTCTGGGGCCATGTCGGTGTTGTCGTCAGACATTGTTTTCACTTACGAATTCGGTCGCCACCGGACGGACCCCGGGTGCGATCTGGATCAGCATGGCGGCGGAGCGGGCCCCGTCGATGTCATACGTTCGTTGGGAGCCAACCGGGTCGCGTCATCGCGGGGTCAGCAAGAGGCGGGGCGCGCCGGAGGCCGGCGCGTACGCGAGCCGAACCACATCGGTACGGCTGGGTCAAGAAATCCGTGCATCGGAGCCTGTCCCAAGGGCGCCGCGCGCTTTTCGGCACCAGCGGTTTCAGCGCTGGCCGAATTGGAGCGTGACCGCCAGCACCATCACCACGGCGGCAACGAACGGCAGCTCATTGGTCGCCCGCCAGAACTTTGCAGACCGCGGCCGCTCTCCGGCCGCGATCTTCTTTCGCGCGCCGGCCAGGAAACCGTGCCACCCCGAGAGGAATAGAACGCCGGCGAATTTGACGATCATCCAGGGCTGGGCCAGGAACCCCCAGCCTTCCGCAGCCGCCTCGACGTGCCACCACACCAGGCCCAGGCCCAGGATCCAGGTGATCACCATGGCCGGGTTGAGAATTATGCGCAGAAGTTTGACTTCCCACCGCTGAAAGTGGGCATCGAATTCGCTGCCGGGCGGTGCGGTCTCGGTATGGTAGGCATAGAGCCGGGGCAGATAGAGCATGCCGCTCATCCAGGCGATGACCGCGATAATGTGCAGGCCCCTCAGCAGATCATAGGTGTTCATGCCGCCGCCTCCCTGCGCGGACATTTGCCATGGCCGGCGGGGCAGAGCCAGGGGCCGTGGGGAGCCACGCCGCCCCGGCCGAGGGCGGCCCGCACAGCGTCCGCCAGTTCCGCGATAAAGACGTTGCTGATGCCCGGCGTTTGCGCTCGCAGGTAGGGCGTCACGTCGAGACCAGCGGCGAGTTCCGCATACTCGTGGTCCAGCTCGACCAGCGTCTCGACGTGTTCGGACACGAAGGCGATGGGCGAGACCAGAACCCCGACGCCGTCACGTCGGGCCTGCCGGATCGCATCGTCCGTCGACGGCGTCAGCCACTGAAGACGGCCAACCTTGCTCTGGAAGGAAACCTGCCAGTCTGGGAGTTCTGGCAGCCGGGCCGCAATCGCCGCCGCCGTCGCCTCGATCTGGACCTGGTAGGGGTCGCCGGCGTCCACGATTTGCTGCGGCAGCCCGTGGGCGGAAAACAGCAGCCGCACATTGGCAGGGCGCCCCGCATCCTCCCAGACCTTGCTGATCTCGGCCGCATGGGCTGCGATCAGCCCTTCCGCCGTGGGGTAGCAACACACGGTCCGTACGCGGCCTGGCCCTTTGTAAAGCTTGGCCCACTCTGCCGCTGAGGATCCGGTCGTGGTGGTCGAGAACTGCGGATAGAGCGGCAGCAGCACGATCTCGTCCGGCGCGTACTCGGCGACGTCACGGGCGGTCGCCGCAGTCAGGGGTCGCCAGTAGCGCATGGCGATGAACACCCGCGCCTCGACCCCGTCGGCCGTCAGGGCCGCCTTGAGCGCGCCAGCCTGGGCCTCCGTCTGCGCCAAAAGCGGAGAGCCGCCCCCCATGATGTTGTAATTCGCCTGGGCGCTCTTGGTTCGTGTCGTGGCGATCAAGGCGGCAAGCGGATACCGGGCGATAGCGGGCAGGGTGATGATCGCGCCATCACGGAACAGGTTGAACAGGAAGGGCCGCACCGACTCGGGCCCGTCGGGGCCGCCCAGGTTGAAGAGAACAACGGCAATGCGGCTCATGTGGCGGGGTCCGGGGCGCTAAGGAAGGGGTCGTCCCCCGGCGACAGGCCCATCACGACTGACGACCTGTCACGCGGCTCACCACGCGCGCGATGTGCTCGATCGGCGTGTCGGGCATCACCCCATGGCCGAGGTTGAAGATATAGGGGCCACCGGACCACTGATCGAGGAGCTGGTCCACGCGGGCGTCCAGCGCCGGGCCGCCGGTCAGCAGCAGCAGGTTGTCGAGGGCGCCCTGGATGGTCTTGCCGCCCGCTTGGATTCGCTGGCCCAAGGCCGCGCTGGCCTGTGTGTCCAGGGCCACGCCTTCGACTGGCACGCGAGCGGCGTAGCTCTCGGCCAGCGCGCCGCAACCCCTCGGAAAGCCGATGAAGGGCACGGTCACCCCCGCCGCCCTGACCTGATCTACGATCCGGCGGTGCGGACCGACCACGATCCGTTCGAAGACATCCTCCGCGAGGTTCTCCGCCCAGCTCTCGAACAACTTCAGCACCTGAGCGCCAGCGCGAGCCTGCATCACCAGATAGCGTGCGGTGGCGTCGACCAGGATATCTAGCAGTGCGTCCAGCGCCTCGGGATGCTGATAGGCGTAGGTCCGCGCGGCTTCCCGCTGGGAGCCCCGACCCTCGAGCATGTAGGTCGCCACGGTCCAGGGCGCGCCGGCAAATCCAATTAGGGCGCGCTCCGGTTCCAGTTCGGCCCGCACCCGGCTCAAGGTCTCGCCGATGTTGGCCAGCTTCGCCGTAGAGTCCTCGATCGCATCGCGCATCAGTTCGAGCGGCGGCAGTTCGCCCAGCCGCGGCCCCTCTCCCGGTTCGAACCAGACCTGCTGGCCCAGCGCCTGGGGGATCAGCAGAATGTCCGCGAAGACGATGGCGGCATCCATCGGGAACCGCCGCATCGGCTGGAGCGTGGCCTCCGCCGCCATCTCTGGATTGAAGCAGAAGGCGATAAAATCCGGAGCCTCGGTCCGCAACGCCCGATACTCCGGCAACGAGCGCCCCGCCTGGCGCATGAACCAGATCGGAGGTCGGTCCAGGGTCTCTCCGGCCAGGGCGCGGAGCAGGCGGGGGGGCTCACTCATGGACTGCCTTAAACCCTGCCCGGCCGTCCTGCTCAAGTGTGTCCAGCCAGACCCCGACTCCCTTCTTCTAAAAGGAGTCTTGAAAAGGATTGTTGGTGAAGCGATTGGGCCTGTCGATGGTGGGGACAAACACCTGAAAGCGACGACAGTCCCCCATCAATCCCCAATCGCTCCACATTCCCGCCGAGGCTGCCCACACCCCTGTGAGTCACGGTGAGCACCCGCCACCGCCCCCGTTATCGCTTAAGGTTTCGTTAAGACTTCCGGGGACGAGCGGCGGTATGACCCGGCCATCCCACGACTGTCGATGAGACGGACGCCTTGATCCGCCGACGGAGTGAAGCCGGGGGTTAACGGACCGTAAACGCGGCGACCTGTCCCCCCGCGCCCGCCATCGTGGTCGTGCCGACCCAAGTGACGGCTGCTATCCCCAAGCGCGCCGAGCTTCGCTAAGAGTGAGTCCACAGGATCCGTCCCCAGGTTTGGAGCCGCCTTGCCCAATTCCCAGCCGCCCCGGCTCGCGACCTACTTTCACGTTCACCTGGTCTCCGACTCGACGGGCGAGACGTTGAACGCCATGGCGCGCGCGGTCTGTGCGCGCTTCGAGAATGTCCTGCCCATCGAGCACATCTACGCCCTGGTGCGCTCGCAGCGGCAACTCGAGCGCGCCCTCGGAGACATCGAAGAAGCACCCGGCATTGTGCTTCACACAATCGTCGACGAGAAGCTTCGCGACGCCCTGGAAGAAGGGTGCCGGCGGATGGACATGCCGTGCCTGCCGGCGCTGGATCCGCTGGTCAGCGCCATGCAGCGCTACCTGGGCGCCGCGACCACCAGCCGGGTCGGCGCGCACCTTCGTCTCGACAACGACTACTTCAACCGGATGGACGCGCTGAACTACGCCATCGGCCATGATGACGGTCAGGGCGGCCAGGATCTCGACTTGGCGGACGTGGTGTTGCTGGGCGTGTCGCGCACGTCGAAGACGCCGACCTGCATCTACCTGGCGCATCGCGGCATCCGGGCGGCGAATGTACCCCTGGTGCCGGGACGGCCGCTGCCGGAGAAGCTTTTCAACCTCAAGAAGGCCCTGATCGTGGGTCTGCTGATCGCGCCCGACCGCCTGATCCAAATCCGGCGCAACCGGCTTCTCAGCCTGAACGAAACGCGTGAATCGACCTACATCGACCAGGACGCGGTGCGCGACGAGGTGATCCACGCGCGGCGGCTCTATGAACGCCACAACTGGCCGACCATCGATGTGACGCGGCGCTCGGTCGAAGAGACTGCGGCGGCGGTGTTGAACCTGCTGCACAAGGGCCACGGCCAGGTCGAGGTGCTGGGGTGAGCGTGATCCTGGCCTCGAAAAGCGCCGCTCGGCGCGCTGTGCTGGATGGCGCAGGCGTGACTTATGAGGCCACCGTCGCCGGTGTCGACGAGGACGCCGTGAAGCTGGAACTGCTGGCCGCCGGCGCCGGGCCGCGGGAGGTCGCAGAGGCTCTGGCTGACCGCAAGGCGCTGGCGGTCTCGAGCCAGCGTCCCGGCCTGGTGATCGGCGCCGACCAAACCCTCGACCTTGACGGGCGTCTCTACGACAAGGCGCCGGACCTGCATCAGGCGCGGCAGCGGCTGACGGTGTTGCGCGGCAAGGCTCATCGGCTGCATTCGGCGGTTGCGGTCGCGCAGGGCGGGGTGGTGATCTGGCGCGAGACCGTGACCGCGACGCTCACCATGCGCGATTTTTCCGACACCTACCTGCAGGACTATCTCACTCTCGAAGGCGAAGCGGCCCTGGGGTCGGTGGGCTGCTATCGGCTGGAGGGTCCGGGGGCGCAGCTCTTCTCCCGGATCGACGGCGACTACTTCGCAATCCTCGGGCTGCCGCTGCTGGGCCTGCTGGAATTGTTGCGCCGCCATGGCGAGCTCGCGGCATGAGCCCCGTGCGGTTGATTACGGGACGAACCCTGGTGGCCGGCGTCGTAGGCCGCCCGGTGGCCCACTCGCTGTCGCCGATCTTGCACAACGCCTGGCTGGGCGCGGCGGGGATCGATGGGGTCTATGTGGCTTTCAGCCCCGACGCTCACGGCTTTGGCCGCCTGATGAACGGTTTCCGCGGCGGCGCGGTGCGCGGCGTCAACGTCACCCTGCCGTTCAAGGAGCAGGCGCTGGCGCTCGCTGACCGGGTAAGCGAGCGGGCGCGGGCCGCCGCGGCGGCCAATGTGTTGCTGTTTGAGCCCGATGGCCTGATCTACGCCGACAATACCGACGGCGTCGGGCTTCTGGGCGCATTCGCCAGCCAGGCGCCGGCCTTCGACGTCACCGGCGGCCCTGCGGTGGTGCTCGGCGCAGGCGGCGCAGCGCGGGGCGCGGTTTCAGCCCTCCTGGGCGCCGGAGCGCCGCGGGTCTGGGTGGTCAACCGGACGCTAGAGAAGGCCGAGGCGATCGCGCAGGCCCTCGGCAGCCAGGTCTCCGCGCTGCCCATGCGCCACGCCATCGGAGGGTTCAAGGACGCGACCTGCATCATCAACGCCACGTCTGCCGGGCTCGCCGACGGTGACGCCCTTGACGTCCCACTGGACCTGACGCCCCGCGGCGCTGTGATTATGGACATGGTCTACAAGCCGCTGGAGACCCCTTTCTTGAAGCAGGCGCGGACCTTAGGCCGGCCGACGGTGGACGGGCTGGAGATGTTGATCCGCCAGGCCATTCCGGCGTTCGAGGCATTCTTCGGTGAAGCACCGCCGGCCGTTGTGGATGTCCGTTTCCTTGCCCTGAAGGCCCTTGCCACATGAAACGCATCGGCCTGACCGGCTCCATCGGCATGGGCAAATCCACCACCGCCGCCATGTTTCGGGAGGCCGGCATTCCCATCTATGACGCCGATGCCGAGGTGCATAAGGCCTACGACGTCGGCGGCGCGGCGGTCGGCCCCGTCGGCGAAGCCTTCCCGGGTGTGGTCAAGGCTGGCCGGATTGACCGCGAGGAACTGCGCAAGCGGGTGTTGGGCAAGCCGGAGGCGCTGCAGGTGCTCAACGGTATCGTCCATCCGATTGTCGGCCGCCAACGCGGGACCTTCTTCGAGGATGCGCAGGCTGCGGGCGCCGACATGGTGATCCTGGACGTGCCGCTGATTTACGAGACCGGCGGCGAGAAGAGCATGGACGCCGTGATCGTGGTTTCCGCCCCTGCGGAGATGCAGCGAGCCCGCGTGCTGGCCCGCGAGGGCATGAGCCCAGAGCGCCTGGACGCGATCCTCGCCCAACAGACGCCGGACGCAGAGAAACGCGCTCGCGCCGACTATGTGATCGACACCGGCCAGGGCCTGGAGCATGCCCGTGCACAGGTTCAGGCGGTGATTGCCGCCTTGCGCACTCCAGCCGGTTGAAAGCACCGGCCGAACCGGGGCAATAAGGTGCATGGCGCGCGAGATCGTCCTCGACACCGAAACCACCGGGTTTGACCCCCGCACGGGCGACCGGCTGGTCGAACTTGCCTGCCTGGAAATCGAGAGCTACGTGCCCACCGGGCGCAGCTTCCATGTTTACATCGATCCGTGTCGGGACATGCCTGCGGAGGCGCAGAAGGTCCACGGTCTTTCGGCCGACTTCCTCCGCGGCAAGCCGAGGTTTGACCACACCGAGGTGGTGGACGCTTTTCTCGACTTCATCGGCGATGCGCCGCTGATCGCGCACAACGCCGCTTTCGACCGCGGCTTCATCAACTGGGAACTCGGCAACTGTCGGCGCGAGGCCTTGCCGGACCATCGCTGGATCGACACCCTGGGTCTGGCCAAGCAGCGCTTCCCCGGCATGCACAATTCCCTCGACGCCCTCTGCAAGCGCTTCAAGGTATCGCTCAGTGAGCGGGAGAAGCACGGCGCCTTGATCGACGCCAAGCTGCTGGCAGCGGTCTATCTGGAGCTGAAAGGCGGTCGCGAACGCCGCCTTGAACTGACGGCCAGTATTTCGAGCCAGGCGGTCGCGGCCGCGGCGCGCGCAGCTTACGGGCTGCGCCCCCGCCCCCTGGCCTCGCGCGTCACCGAGACCGAGAGAGCGGCTCACGCCAGCTTCATCCGCGACGTGGTCAAGAGCGAAACGCTGTGGGCGCGTTTCGGTCTCTGACCGGCCCGGTCAGGCGTGGCCGACGACGTCCTGGGCCTGGGCCTTGCGCGCGGAGTAGACAGCGGCGAAATCGATAGGGTCCAGCAGGAAGGGCGGGAAACCGCCCTGCGAAGTGACCTCGGCGATAACCTGCCTGGCGAACGGGAACAGAAACCGCGGGCACTCGATCAACAGCACCGGCTCCATCTCCTCGGCCGGAACGCCGCTGATCTGGAAGACGCCGCCGTACATCAGCTCCACATGGAACAGCGCGCCGTCGGTCCGGTTGGCCCGAGCGGAGAGCTTCAGGTCGACTTCAAACAGGCCATCCTCGCGGCCGCGCGCGTTCATTTCGACGTTCAGGTCGATCTGAGGCTGGTCCGCCGCCTGGCGTAATGCGTCCGGGGCGCGCGGGTTCTCGAACGACAGGTCGCGTATGAACTGGGCCAAGATGCGGATGCCGGGTTCGGTGATGCTCTCAGGCGCGCCGGCGCCGGGATCAATGTCAGTCATGAGAGGCTAGGTAACTCGCGGTTTCAGCGCAGGATCGCGCCATGTGCAGGCCGGAGCGGCTATCATGGCGCCCAAACTGATGCAACGCCGCCCCTGACGCTGCGTTGATTGACGACTATATGATAGGCGCGGCGTATAGTCGCCGACGGGCGTGTGGATCGAAAGCGGATCGTGGAAGTTCTGGAACTTATCATTTTCGCGGGCCTGGCCGGCATCGTGCTCTACCAACTCTACGCTGTGCTGGGGCGCCGCAAGGGCCTGCAACCTGGTGATCGCCCCGCCGTGGACGCGCCTTCGCGTGCGCCGCGCCCGCCGGTCAGCGTGATCGAGCCCGTGGACGACGGCGCGGAGTTGACCGGTCTGGCTGCGGTGAAGTCCCAGGATCCCGCCTTTGACCTGGCGCGGTTCCTGGATGGCGCCAAGGCGGCCTACGAGATGATCGTCAAGGCCTACGCTGAAGGCGATCGGGCGACCCTGAAGAACCTGCTCTCGCCATCTATTCTCGCCGGGTTCGAAGCCGCCATCGACCAGAAGGCTGCCGAAGGCCGAAGCGAGACGGTGGAGTTCGCCAATCCGCCGCGGGCCGACCTGGACCGCGCCGATGTGACCGAGGTGGATCTGGCGCGACTGAGCGTCCGCTTCCTGGCGGAATTCCGCAGCCGGACGAAGGGGCCGGAGGGCGAGGGCGTCGATGATCGTCGCACCGCCGAGGTCTGGACCTTTGAGCGCCGGCTGAAGAGCCGCGACCCCAACTGGATCCTCGTCCGCGTGGACGCCGCCGAGGCGTGAGCGTGAAGTGCGGGGGCGTCGTTGCGGCGGCGCTCGCCGCGTTGAGCCTTGCAGGCTGCGCAACATCTAAGGGTGGCGGGTCCGAGCATGGGCCGCCGCCCGTTGGCACGCCAGAGCAGGCTTTCCCCCGCCCCCTGCCGCCCGCCGGTACGGAGGTCGGAAGTCGCGTTCCGCTCACCGCCCTGCCCGGCTGGTCCGCCGACGACCATGCGGCCGCCTTGGCGGCCTACGCCCGGACCTGCGTGCCGGACCGCGCTTCCGGAACGAATGACACCTGCGCACGCGCCCGAGCGCTCGGGCCAATGGGGGCCAGCGAGGCTCGGCTCTTCCTGGAACGCGCCTTCGAGGCTGTCCGGATCGGCGGCGAAGGCGTTCTGACGGCCTATTTCGCCCCGGTCTATGATGCGCGGCGCAAGGCGGGCGACGACTTCACCGCACCGGTGCGGCCACGCCCCGCCGACCTGCGGATCGCCCAGGATGGGGCCGTCCTGCGCGTGCTGGCCGACGGTTCGGCAGAGCCCTACCCGGAGCGCGCGGCGATCGAGGCGACGCCGATTGACCCGCCCCTGGCCTGGATGCGGCCGGAGGACCTTTTCTTCCTCCAGGTCCAGGGGTCCGGCGTCCTGACGTTTGAGGACGGAACCCGGCGCAAGGCGCTTTACGCCGCTCACAACGGCCGCCCGTTCGTGGGGATTGCCAATCCGATGCGGGACCGTGGGCTCCTGGCGCGCGACGGCACGTCTGGCGACGCCATCCGCGGCTGGCTGGCGGCGCATCGGGGACCGGACGCTGACGAAATCATGCGGCTGAACCCGCGGTACGCCTTCTTCCGCCTGACGGCCGACGACGGAACGCCGCCCGTGGGCGCCGCCAATGTGCCGCTGCCCGCGGGGCGGGCGGTGGCCATCGATCCCGCCTACCATGCCTATCGCAGTCTGCTGTGGATCGATGGGACAGCGCCGCTCCTGACCGGCGCCTTCCCGACCTACCGGCGGCTGGTCACGGCCCTGGACACCGGCGGGGCGATCCGGGGCGAGGTGCGGGCCGACCTGTACCTGGGCCAGGGCGCCGCGGCCGGCGCGGAGGCGGGCCGGGTGCGCCACACCTTGCGGCTCTGGCGTCTGGTCCCCCGATGAAACGGCCGCTCCGACCTGAGGAACAGCGGATCTGGTCGATGGTGGCCGCGACTGTGCACCCGCTGACGCCGCGGGGCGCGGCCCGCACCCCGAGGGCGCAAAGTCTCGACGCTGCGGCCCGCATCGATCCGGAGCGGCCCGCCCTGCCAGCCAAGACCCCCCGCGCGAAGGTAGAAGGGATCGAGCCCAACCGCCGGCTCAGGATCGCGCGCGACCGCGAGGCGATCGGGGGCCGGATAGACCTGCACGGCCTGACCCAGGACCGGGCCCGCGCGGCCCTGGAGGCGTTCCTGCACCGCGCCTGGGACGAAGGCTGGCGCGCCGTACTGGTGATCACCGGCAAAGGCGTCCAGGGCGACGGCGTACTGAAGAAGCAGACCCCGGCCTGGCTGGGCGCGCCGCACCTGGCCCACATCGTCGCCGGCCTTTCCGAAGCCCACCGCCATCACGGCGGTGAGGGCGCGCTTTACGTCGCGCTCAAGCGCAAGCGCAGGGGGTGACCCCCTCCGGCCCTTCGGGCCACCTCCCCCATTAGGGGAGGAATGGGCGCAGCGTCAGTTGCTCCCCCTGGGGGGAGCTCCCGCGGAACGGGTGAAGGGGTTCAGGACCCGCGTGCGGCCTTTTCGGCGAGGCCTGAGACGCCCTCCCGGGCTTCGAGCCGTTCCGCCACCTCGTCGAGGCTGACGCCGGCGGCGGCGATGACCACGAGCCAGTGGTAGATGAGGTCGGCGCTTTCGGCGGTGAGGGCGTCACGGTCGCCCTGAGCCGCGGCGATGACGGTCTCGACGGCCTCTTCTCCGAGCTTCTTCGCCGCGCGATCCAGGTCGCCCAGGAGTTGGGCGGTGTAAGACGTGGACGCATCGGCGCCCCGACGGCTCTCGATGGTCGCGGCCAGGCGTTCCAGGATGGTCGAGAACCGGGGGCTCATCGGCAGGTCTCCGTCTGACGCACCGGGATGCCGGCTGCGGCCAAGGCCGCCTTGGCCTCGCCGATGCCGACCTCGCCGAAGTGGAAGATGGAGGCGGCAAGTACGGCGTCGGCGCCCGCCTTGACCGCGTCGGCCAGATGCTGCGCGTTCCCGGCCCCGCCCGAGGCGATGACCGGCACGGACACGGCGGTGCTGACCGCCCGGACGAGATCCAGGTCGTAGCCGGTCTTGGCGCCGTCCCGGTCCATGGAGGTCAGCAGGATCTCGCCGGCCCCTCTGGCGACCGCTTCCACGGCGTAGTCAACGGCGTTCAGCCCCGTGGGGTTGCGCCCGCCGTGGGTGAAGACCTCCCAGTGGTCCCCGCGCCGCTTGGCGTCGACAGTCACTACCACGGCCTGGCTTCCGAAGGCGTCGGCGCAGCGGCTGATGACGTCGCGGTCCAGCACAGCGGCGGTCATGATCGAGATCTTGTCGGCGCCGGCCAGCAGGAGCCGGCGGCCATCCTCCACAGAACGGATGCCGCCGCCGACGCTCAGCGGCATGAAGCAGACCTCGGCGGTGCGGCGCACCACGTCCAGCATGATGCCGCGGTTCTCGTGGCTGGCGGTGATATCGAGGAACATCAGCTCGTCCGCGCCGGCGGCATCATAGGCCTGGGCCTGCTCGACCGGATCACCGGCGTCCACCAGGTCGACGAACTGCACGCCCTTGACCACGCGGCCGTCCTTGACGTCGAGACAGGGGATCAGCCGGACGGTCAGGCTCATGCCGCCAGCCTCAACGCCTGCGCGGGCTCGATAGCGCCGTTGTAGAGCGCGCGTCCCAGCACCGCGCCGGCCACCGGCACGCCCCTGCGCGCCTTCAGCCGTACGATGTCGTCCACACTGGCCAGGCCGCCAGCGGCGATCAGCGGGATGGTGACGGCGTCGGCGATGGCTCCGAACACCTCGACGTTGAACCCGGCCATGGTGCCGTCGCGGTCGATGTCGGTGACGATCAGGGCGCCCACGCCGGCATCCTCGAACCGCCGCGCCACGGTCAGGGCGTCGAAGTCGCTGTCTTCCAGCCAACCCTGGACGGCGACCTTGCCCTTGCGGACATCCACACTGACGGCGATCTGCTCGGGCCACGCGCGGGCGGCCTGCCGCACCAGGTCTGGGTCGCGCACGGCCACGGTTCCCAGGATCACCCGACTGACGCCGGCCTCGATCCAGCGCTCGACATCGGCGAGGGTCCGGATGCCGCCACCCAGCTGCACAGGCACCGAGACCGCGCTGAGGATGGCCTCGACGGCCCCCGCGTTTACCGCGCGGCCCGACGCCGCGCCGTTCAGGTCGACCACATGGATCCAGTGGAAGCCCGCGTCGGTCCAGGCCCGGGCCTGGGCGGCGGGCGACTCGTTGAACACGGTGGCGGTGGCGAAGTCGCCGTGCACGACGCGCACGCACTGGCCGTCCTTCAGGTCGATGGCCGGATAGAGGATCACGGGCGCCACTCCAGGAAGTCGGCGAGCAGGCGGAGCCCGGCCGATTGGGATTTCTCGGGGTGGAACTGGACCCCGGCCAGGTTGTCCCGCGCCACCGCCGCCGGGAATAGGCCGCCGTGCTCGACATTGGCCGCCACATGGGCCGGATCGGTCGGGAACATGGCGTAGGAGTGGGTAAAATACACCGGCGCCCCCGCCTTGAGGCCTGCGAGCACAGGCAGGTCGGTGACGCCCGTGAGGCTGTTCCAACCCATGTGCGGAATCTTGAGCGCCGGGTCGGCCACGGTGATCCTGCGGACATCACCGTCAATCCAGCCGAGGCCGGCGGTGACGCCGAACTCGTGGCCTCGGGCGGCCATCAGCTGCAGGCCGACGCAGATGCCGAGGAAGGGGACGCCGCGACCCAGCACTGCAGCGTTCATCGCTTCGATCACGCCCCGCCGCTCGCCCAACGCGGCCATGCAGGCGGCGAACGCGCCGACGCCAGGCAAGACGATACGATCGGCGCTCGCCACCTGTTCCGGATCGTGGGTCACGACGATCTCCGCCCGCCCGTCCGCGGCGCGTACGAGGGCCTTTTCCGCCGAGCGAAGATTGCCCGACCCGTAGTCGATCAGGGCGACACGCTGCATGGGAGGTCCTACAGCACGCCCTTGGTGGAGGGGGCATGGCCAAGCGTCTTGGGGTCGGGCTCCACGGCCTGGCGCACGGCCCGGGCCAGGGCCTTGAACCCGCTCTCGGCGATGTGGTGCGAATTGACGCCGCGCAGCAGGTCGAGGTGCACACAGGCGCCGCCGTTCATGGCGAACGCGTGATGGAATTCCTTGAACAGCTCGGTGTCCATGTCGCCGACCTTGGGCGTCTTGAACTCGACGTTCCAGATCAGGTAGGGCCGGTTCGAAAAGTCGATGGCGCAGCGGCTCAGCGTCTCGTCCATGGGGATGTAGGCGTGACCGAACCGCCGGATGCCCTTGAATCCATCGAGGGCTTCCTTGATCGCCTGGCCCAGCACGATGCCGGTGTCTTCGACCGTGTGGTGCATGTCGATGTGAAGGTCGCCCCTGGTCTCGACCTCAAGGTCGATGCCGCCGTGCCGGGCGAAGCTGTCCAGCATGTGATCGAAGAACCCGATGCCAGTCGACACCTTCGACACGCCGGTTCCGTCCAGATCCACGGCGACGCGGATCTGGGTTTCCTTGGTGTTGCGGACGACTTGCGCCGTGCGGCTCATCGCTCAGAGTCCCTTCGAGGCCGCTAGGTCCTTTAGCGAGACCTGCGGGCGCGGCCCATAGTGTGAGATCACCTCGGCCGCCGCGATCGAGGCCAGCCGGCCGCAATCGGCCAGCGAACGCCCCTGCGACAGCCCGAACATGAACCCGGCCGCGTATTGATCGCCCGCGCCGGTGGTGTCCACGACTTTCTCCACAGGTTCAGCCGGAATATGCAGGGTCTCGCCCTTCGAAAGAATGACCGACCCCTTCTCACTGCGGGTGACGGCGGCCAGGTCGCAGCGATAAAGTAGCTTTTCCGCGGCTTCGTCGAAGTCCTCGGTTTCGAACAGGGCCAGCAACTCCGCCTCATTGGCGAACAGCAGGTCCACCTGGCTCTCGATGAATCCGAGCAGCCCGCCCCGGTGCCGCTCGACCACGAAGCTGTCGGAAAGGGTCAGGGCGATCTTGCGGCCAGAGCCATGCGCAAAGGCGGCGGCCTTCGCGAAGGCGCGCCGGGCGGCCTCGGCGTCGAACAGGTAGCCCTCGAGGTAGACGATCCGCGCCGCCTCGACCGTCTCCTGGTCGACATCCGCGTCCGTGAATTCCACCGAGGCGCCCAGGAAGGTGCACATGGTGCGCTGGGCGTCGGGCGTGACGTTGATCATCGAGACGGCCGTCGCAGGCCCGCCTACCAGCGGCGCATTGGCGAAACGGGCGCCGATGGCGGCCATGTCGCGGGCGAACGTGCGGCCCAGGTCGTCGTCCGCCACCTTGCCCATGAAGGCGCCCTTGGCCCCGAAGCTCGCCAGGCCCGCGATAGTGTTGGCCGCCGACCCGCCTGAAGCCTCGACCGCCTGGTTCATCCGCGCGTACAGCGCCGCCGACCGTTGCGGATCGACCAGCATCATCGCGCCCTTGGTCAGGCCGTTCTCGTCCAGCCAGGCGTCGGTGGCCGGCGCGATCACATCGACAATGGCGTTGCCGATTGCGGCGACGTCGTAGAGGTCAGGCATCAGAAGGCTTTCGTGAGGCGACAGGGCGCGCGCAATACAGCCAAAGGCCGCCAGAGGCTAGGGTGCGCTGGTCAGGTGTTCGAGGATCGCCCGGGCCTGGGCGGCGTCGCTCATGACCTGGGCGGTCATGATCTCCAGGCTGTCGAACTTTTCTTCCGGGCGCAGGAAGGCGATCAGGTCGGTCTCGATGACGCTGTCGTAGATGTCTTCGTTGAAGTCGAACAGCCAGACCTCCAGCAGGGGCCGGGTGACGCCCTGGACGGTAGGATTGACGCCGATATTGGCCACGCCGTTGAACGTGCGGCCATCGGCCAGGCGCGTGCGGGTGGCATAGACGCCGTACCTGGGGCTGACATAGTCGCCCATGTCGACGTTGGCCGTGGGAAACCCCAGCTGACGGCCCAGCTGCCGGCCGCGCTGGACGGGGCCCTCGACGGCGAAGGGGCGGCCCAGGATTTCCGCGGCGATCTCGGGGCGGCCGTCGCGCAGGGCTTCGCGAACGCCGGTGGAGGAAAACTTGTCGCCGTCGGCCGCGCCTACGGGTTCTGCCACCGACACGCCAAAGCCCATCTGGACCCCATAGGCGCGCATGGTGTCCGGCGTGCCAGTGCGACCCTTGCCAAACGAGTTGTCGAAACCCACGGCGACGTGCCGCACGCCCAGCCCCTGGTGCAGCACATCGCGGGCGAAGGCCTCGTCGGTCATCTCGGCCAGCCCCTGCTCCAGCGGCAGGACGTAGAGCATGTCGACGCCCAGAGCCTCCAGAGCGCGTGCCTGCTGGTCGGGCTTCATCAGACGGAACAGCGGTTCGTTCGGCCGGAAATAGGCTCGCGGATGCGGGTCGAGGGTTATGACGCCCAGGGGCGCGCCTATTTCGGCGGCGGCCGTCGCGGCCAGGGCGATGACCTTCTGGTGCCCAAGGTGCACGCCGTCGAAGTTACCCATGGCGACGGCGGCCCCACGGTCGCCTGCCGGCAGGTCCTTCCAGCCGCGGATAACCCGGATACGCTTCATGCCGCCGCGACTATCACGCCCTGGCCGCCTATGCCGAGCGACTTGGCGCGATGACCACAGCCTCGCCGTCGATGACCGTCTTGCCGGC
Organism: Alphaproteobacteria bacterium; assembly: GCA_031426235.1. Classification (GTDB taxonomy): domain Bacteria; phylum Pseudomonadota; class Alphaproteobacteria; order Caulobacterales; family Caulobacteraceae; genus Phenylobacterium. The sequence goes on from JANPKX010000471.1 coordinate 16,293, forward strand.
CACCTCGCAGACGGTGTCGAGCGTCACCCGGCCCTTGGCCTCGTCCAGCTCGCGGATGGTGGCGCGGGCCACCACCAGATCGCCGATCTTGACGGGCCGGCGGAAGCGCAGGGCCTGTGACAGATAGATCGCGCCGGGACCGGGCAGGCGGGTGCCCAGGATCGCCGAGATGTAGCCGGCGCTGAGCATGCCGTGGGCGATCCGCTCGCCAAAGGGGGTCGAGGCGGCATAGGCGGCGTCCAGGTGGACCGGATTGTTGTCTCCAGACACCTCTGCGAACGCCTCGATGTCGGCAGCGCCCACGACCCGGCTCATCTCCGCCGACTGTCCGACGGACAGCTCGTCAAAATACAATCCCTGCACCGACGCTCCCCTTAAGGCTTTTGCCTGTGTCTTGACCCTACCCTCGCCGGGCCGCCCGCCCGGTTCAAGCGTCTTGCGCGGTCCAGACCAGATCGGCGATGGCCCAGTTCGCCGTCAAGCCTTGCTCGCGCAGCAGATCCTCGACCACAGGCATGCGGAGACCCTGGTCGCCAACGGTCTCCGCGCCGTGAATGCCACTGGCGACGAACAGGATATCGAGCCCCTGGGCGTTGGCGCCGCGCACGTCGGTGGGCAAACCGTCGCCGATACATAGGACCCGGGCGGGATCCACGGGCCGCCCGAGCCGCGCGGCCGCGGCCTCCAGGGCCATGCGGTAGATCGGGGCGAAGGGCTTGCCGGCCATCACCACCCGTCCGCCCAGATTCTCGTACAGCTCGGCCAGGGCGCCGGCGCAGTAGATCAGCTGATCGCCCCGCTGCACGACGATATCGGGGTTGGCGCAGATCAGGGGCAGGCCGCGCGCCGCGCAGACCCGGAATCGCTCGCGGTAGTCCTCGGGCGTCTCGGCCTCGTCGTCGTAGGGCCCGGTGACGCAGACGAACCGCGCGGTCTCGGGTCCCGCCTGCTCCAGGCCCAGCCCGTCGTAGAGCACCTCGTCCCTTTCGGGCCCCACCGCCCAGACTGGACCGGGTGCGTGCTCGGCCAGCAGTGCGCGGGTGGCATCGCCCGAGGTGACCAGGGCCGACCACGCCGCGCGGGGCACGCCCAGGCTGTCCAGCTGTTCGACGATGGGCGGATGGGGGCGGGGCGCGTTGGAGATCAGGATCACGGGTCCGACCTCGGCACCGAACCGGGCGAGGGCGGCGCAGGCGGCCGGGAAGCTCTCGCGGCCGTTGTGGATCACGCCCCAGACGTC
>JANPKX010000472.1:0-3437 GCA_031426235.1 Alphaproteobacteria bacterium
ACAATGACGAACGCCTGGACATGGGAGCTGTACCCCGCGGCCACTGACAGCAGCTAGAACCGCAGGACGAAGTGAGCCTGCCCCTCAAACGCCGCATCTGGCGTGATCGCCAGCACATAGCCGGCCGGCGGCGCTTCGAAGAGCGCCACAGCCTCGTCTGTGGCGAAACCTGCCAGCTGGGTGGCTTCGAAGAAGGCGCAGGCCCGGTCGGCGCGCTTGATCAGGGTCTTGATTGCGGCCGGGGTCTTGGCCGGCAGTCCAAAGCGCACGTGGATCGCGTTTTCCAGCCGTTCCTCGAACAGCCTGTAGTCCACGCCCAGCGCGGCCTTGAACGGGCTGATCATGTCGCCGATCACATACTCCGAAGCATCGTGCAGCAGCGCCATCAGGCGCCAGCGCGGCTCAATTCCGGGCCGCAGGTGTGCGACGATCTCTTCCACCACCACCGAATGCTGCGCCACCGAGAAGGCGTGGGCTCCCAGCGTCTGGCCGTTCCAGCGCGCGACCCGCGCCAGGCCATAGGCGATGTCGCCGATCTCGATGTCCATGGGCGAGGGGTCGAGCAGATCCAGCCGGCGGCCGGATAGCATCCGCTGCCAGGCCCGGGGCGGCCCTCCGGCGCGACGCAGCCCTTTGCCCACCTATGCGTTTCCCTCAAGGCCGGATCGCCCTGTCGAGAGGTGGCGCAAGGCATGACAAAGATCAATGGAGGTCGGCTCGCGATGGGTCCACTATCGGATCGCCAGCACAAGGAGATCCACGCATGAGTTGGGCCCGTATCATGGCGCCGCTTTCGGGCGGCAAGGGGGACGACGCCGCGCTCGCTGCAGCGGCTCTGATCGCCAAACCTTTCGGCGCGGAGGTGGCTGGCGTCTATACGCCCGCGGACGTGGCCGATGTGATGCCTTGGATGGGCGAGGGGTTCCTGGGCGGCGTGCAGACCACCGCGCTGGAGTCTCTGAAAGAGGCAACCACGGCAGGCGAAGCCAACGCACGCCGGGCGCTGGAGGCCAACGCCTATGCCAACAAGCGCTTCATCACCCTGCAGACTCCCGTCTGGGCGGGACTGTCTGTGGAGAGCCGACTTTCCGATGTCGTGGTCTTCACCGCCGACCCCTCGCGCGGCCGCGGACCGCTGGCTGAGGCATTTCAGCAGATGCTGGCCGATGAACAACGGCCGGTGCTGATCGCCCGCGAAGGCTTGGGCATCGGCGGCGTGGTGGCCGTGGCCTGGGACGGCGGCAAGGAGGCCTCACGCGCCGCCAGGCTGGCCATGCCCCTGCTGGAGAAGGCCTCGCGCGTGGTGATCATCGCGGCGCCCAAGGCCAGTTCGCGAAACTTCGATCCGGCGCGCCTGCAGGAATACTACTCCGCCCGCGGTGTCACGTCAGAGCTCCGGACGCTCGACGACGCCGGTGACGCCGCGCCCGCCATCCTGCACGCCGCCGCCGAGGCCGGCGCCGGTGTCTTGGTCGCCGGAGCCTTCGGGCATCCGCGCCTGCAGGAATTCATCTTCGGCGGGACGACGCGGACCCTGCTCAACGCGGACTCTCCGAGCCTCTTCCTGTCGCATTAGTCACCGTTGTATCCTTGAGGAGACCCCATGGTCCTGTCACGCATCGTGATGCGGCTCGCCCGCAACCCCGGAACGGAATTCGCCGGTGGCGACGACCACCGCGGCTATGTCCTGACGGCGCCCCTGACCGCCGATGGGCATCTCGATGAGGCCGCCTACGGGAAGGCGCGCGACGCCTGCAAGGTGCGCCGCTTCACGCCGGACGAGGACGCCGCGGATGGACGGCTCGCCCGCAAGGGTCAGCGCTGGTTCTTCGACTACGACGGGGAAGACGACGCCGACGATGAGCCGGTACACCGCCTCGGCGAGCACGTCTTTGCGATCGGCGAGTACGTCACGGTTACCGACGAGGATGGCCGTCCGCTGACGTACAAGGTGGTCGAGGTGCAGCCCGCCTAGGGCCGCTCAGACCCCGCCGTTCTTGCGCACGAGACGCTTCACATCTGGATAGATGCTGTCGCTGTCGTTGGACTCGGGTTCAAGTTTCGAGCGGACGGTCGCCACGGTAATCGGACCCGCCTTGGGGCCGGCAGCCTCGTAGCCCACGAAGCGCAGGCCAGCGGGCAGATCCTTGCCTGTGTAGATGAACGTGGCGCGGATACCGCGCTTCTGCGGATTGAAGGCTTCACCGCGCAGGCGGACGTCGCGCCGGACTCTTAAATCGACGCCGTCGTCGCCGGCCTTGACCGAAAGCGGCCCGACCCTGACGTCGGCCGTATCGTCATGTTCGTTCGCTACGATGCGGATCCCGGGCAGGCTCACGCGCGTCGTGTCGCCGTCGTGCCCCCCGCCATGCGATTTGCCCTCGCCGCCGATGTCTACCCGAACCGTTACACTTCGGCTGTCTTCCTCGGCCTCGCGGACCGCCTTCTCCGCCTGGCTCTCGGCAGTGCTGGGGGCGGCTGGAATCTTTGGCTCCGCTGCGCTTCTCTCCGCCTTGGCGGGGAGCGGCGATCCGGCGGCGGGAGCCTTGGTGTCGGTGGTGGGGGCGTAGGACCCGGTGCGATGATCCAGCAGGTCCGCCTCGATCGCCGACAGCACCGCATCGGGTCCGCGGCCAGCCGTCGAGACGAGTTGAAGCTGGATTTCAGCACCCTCCGGGGTGAGGTAGACGCAGCTCTTGCCGTCCGCGGCGGCGGCGGACCTCGTCAGTTGTCCCTGCTTGGCCGGGCAGTCCAGGGCCGCCCGCTGGGGCGGAGTCTTGGGCGAGCAGGCCGCGCCGGTGAGGGCCAGGGCCGAGGCTGTCAGCAGGGTCAAGGACTTCATCGAAAAGGGCTCCGTCCAGCGGCATATCTTGCGATAAACCGTGGCCGGAGCCCCCTCAAAAGGCGAGTGAATTCGTCGTAACGCCGCGGGTGGCGCGGGCTACTGCTGCCCTGGCCGCGCCGCACCTTCTCGCCGCGCCAGGAAGGCGAGACGCTCGAACAGGTGGACGTCCTGCTCGTTCTTGAGCAGCGCGCCGTGCAGCGGCGGGATCAGCTTGGTCGGGTCCTTCTCGGCCAGCGAGTCGGCGTCGATATCCTCGACCATCAGCAGCTTCAGCCAGTCGAGAAGCTCTGACGTCGACGGTTTCTTCTTCAGGCCCGGCACCTTGCGCATGTCGTAGAAGATGCGCAGCGCCTCGGCGACCAGCTTGTTCTTGATGCCCGGATAGTGGACATCGACGATCTCCTGCATCGTCTCGCTGTCGGGGAAGCGGATGTAGTGGAAGAAGCAGCGGCGCAGGAAGGCGTCCGGCAGCTCCTTCTCGTTGTTCGACGTGATGATCACGATCGGGCGAACCTTGGCCGAGATCGTCTCGTTGGTCTCGTAGACGTAGAACTCCATCCGATCGAGTTCTTGCAGCAGGTCGTTCGGAAAC
>JANPKX010000473.1:0-2531 GCA_031426235.1 Alphaproteobacteria bacterium
CCCTCCGGCGCTCCGCGCCACCTCCCCCGTCGTCTTCGCGACCGGGGAGGAGCGGATACGCCATCGCTCCTCACCCGCTTGCGGGGGCGGGGGATCGCGCCGCAGGCGCGAGACGGAGGGGGTTTGCGGGTATTCCCGTCGCAGCACGCCGTCTACCAGTGCGTTCCCCCACATGTTGGTGCGGAACTCCGCCTTCATCCCCGCCGGGTCGTACATCGGGCTCTCGACCCACTCCAGGAAGCTCATGCCCGCGGGTTCGCCCTCGGTGAGGTAACGGGCGAAGGTGTAGTCCAGCACGCCGGTCTTGCCGTGGCGGATGTGCAGGTACTTGAACGACAGCTGGTCCAGCGCCTCGCGGATCGGCAGCTCCTTGCGGAAGTGCATGTAGAGCACGCTCATGATGCCCGCCCGGTCCGCGCCCGACTTGCAGTGCATCAGCGCCGGATACTCCAACGTCTCGAACAGCGCCTTGGCGCCCAGCACCCGCTCCCGCGACGGGACCTCGCGCGAGGTGATGGTGAAGTTGACGAAATTCAGGCCCAACCGCTCACAGGCGTCCTTCTCCAGGGCATGGAAACTGGCGTCGAAGCCGCCGCGCAGGTTGACGATGGTCCGGATGCCGCGGTCCTTCCAGGCGGCGATCTGGTGCGGCCAGGGTTGGTTGGCCCGTACCAGTTCCTCGGAGATCCAGTGGGCGTTGGAGAACCCCAGCCGCAGATAGGCATGGTCGTTCCACAGATAGTCGGCATACGCCTTCGCCCGCCCCGCAGGGCTCTTCAGGTCGAACCGGTCCTCGGCAGGCGCATCCGTCATCGCGCCTAGGTAAGGCGAGCCGGGCGATGGCGGAAGAGCCGGACGCCCTGCGCGCCCTCCGGCGCTGCGCGCCGCCTCCTCCGTCGTCTTCGCGACTGGAGAGGCGGGACGCCCCCGCTTCTCCCCCGCTTGGGGGGAGAAGGATCCCGCCGCAGGCGCAAGACGGAGGGGGCGGACCTAGGCCACGCGCTTGACTTCGCCGCCACATCATCCGACCCCAGCCCTATGAGCGAGCGCGACCCGCCCGAGCTATCCGCCCGCGCCCTGATCGCCCGGGTGGCGCGGATCTACATGGCGCCGCGCTGGAAGGGCTGGGCGGCGGCGATGCTGTCCGCGGTGGTGGTCGCCTGGACCAGCGCCGAGTTGGTCCGGATCATCGAGCCGGCTACTAACGACCTGCTGGTGACCCATAAGCCCGGCGCTCTGGTAATCCTGCCGCTCACCATCGCCGCTATAGCCCTGGCCCGGACCGTGGCGCAGGTTGTCCAGGCCACCCTCGTCAACCGAATCGGCAATGCTGTCGTGGGCGACGTGCAGGTGCAGCTGTTTGGCCGGCTGGTGCGGGCGGACTTGGCCCACCTGCGCCGCCAGCACTCCGGGGCCTATGTGTCGTCGGTGTTGTACGACGCCGGCCTGATCCGCGAGGCGGCCACGGCCGGGGTAGTGAACTACACCCAGAACCTGCTGATCTTCGTCGGCGGCGCCTCGGTGATGATCGCCAACGACTGGATGCTGTCGCTGGTCCTCATCCTGGCCGTGCCGCTGGCCGGACTGATCATGCGGCGATTTTCGCGCCGCACCACCAAGGCCGCCAAGGGCGCCATGGCCGAGACCTCCAACCTCTCCTCGGCGATCATGGAGAGCCTGGATGGGGTGCGCGTGGTCAAGATCGAGAACCGCGAGACCTCCGAGGAGGCGCGGGTGGCCGAGGTCGTGCGGCGCCGCCAGAGCCACCTGACCAAGGGCGCCAACGCCAGGGCCCGCGCCGCGCCGGCGACCGAACTGCTGATGAGCCTCATCGTGGCGGTCGTCTTCGCCTACGCCGGCTGGCGCTCGACCCAGAGCGAGATGAATGCCGGGGCCTTCTTCTCCTTCATCGCGGCCCTGACCATGGCGTCGCAGGCGCTGCGCCAGCTCGCCAATCTGCAGACCGTCTTCGCCGAGGGCCTGTCGGCGGCGCAGCGGCTGTTCGCCGCCCTCGATGTCGAGCCTGAGGTGCGCGATCGCGCCGGCGCTGAGGCGATCGGCCGCTCCCTTGGCGAAGTCGTCTTCGAGGAGGTCCGGTTCACCTACGGCGGCGAAGCTCCGGTGCTGGACGGCATCAGCCTGACCGCCCGGCGTGGCGAGACGGTGGCTCTGGTCGGGCCTTCGGGCGGCGGCAAGTCGACGATCCTGAACCTGATCCCCCGCTTCTATGACGTCACCGGCGGCCGCGTCTGCCTGGATGGCTGCGACGTCCGCGACCTCACGTTGGCCTCCCTGCGCGAGCAGATCGCGCTGGTGACCCAGGAGCCCTTTCTGTTCGACGACACCGTCGCGGGCAACATCGCTTATGCCCGCCCGGGCGCCGACGTGGCCCAGATCGAAGCGGCGGCGCGGGCCGCTGCGGCGCATGATTTCATCACGGCCCTGCCGGAGGGATACGCGACGCCGGTCGGTGAGGCGGGCGCCCGGCTCTCGGGCGGCCAGCGCCAGCGGATCGCCATCGCCCGCGCCTT
>JANPKX010000474.1:0-7330 GCA_031426235.1 Alphaproteobacteria bacterium
CCTGCAATCTTCGGCTAGCGGCGTTCTCGGTGGGCGCGAAGGTCGCCAGGCAATTCTGGCGACGGCGGAGGGCGACGAGCGGTCGGTGGCCTCCTGCTATCCTAAGGGGTGGCGTTCCAGTCGTTACGTAGGACCGCTTTCTACCCATTGCGGACCTACGCGCTGTGCAGCACCTTTGAGCGATGGAGGAGTTGTCCGATCTAGAACGCGCGGTGCTGCTTGCGATCGCGGAGCAGTTTCCTAGGCACGGGGACGCACTCCGTCAGCAAGTGAGGTCGGCGTCCGTCGCCCAGCGTGAGAACACCGGCGTAGGGTTCTATACCAAGCTAAGGATCACTGCTGGACCGAGGATCGAAGACGCACCATCGCCCCTCGGTGACATTGGCGCCGATGTTGATGGCATGACGCACGGCATGGGCTTTCTGCTGTGGCTTCAGGACGGAACGGCCGAAACCCTGGAGGGATACACCTACGACGAGCAGACGGTGGGTCGGGAGCTGTCCCGCCTACGCTGCTCGAACGTAGGTCCCCGATTGAGCTAGGTCCGCTTCCCACCCATCTGAGACGTCGGGAACGTCCGTATTGGGCTCGGTCGTGACGAAGTCCGCCCGCGGCGAGAAACGATGGCGGCACTGACCACCTTATGGCGCGTGGACTACCCTGTTACGCCCCTGCAGCTAGGGGGTCATTTAGGTCTCTTGGGCGGCTTCGGAGCGGGGAGTTCGGCCGCCGTGACCCGCACCAGATCCGCCAGCCACTCCCGGTCCTCCCAGCGATCCGCGTCGAGCCGCAGGTGGGGCTTGGCGCCGGGATAGGGGGCGGCCTCCTCGGCGTCACGGGCGAGGGCGCGGCCGCCAACCGTCGGCTTGAGGAACAACTGCTCGTCGTCGATGATCGCGATCATCTTGCCGTCGCAATAGACGCCGTAAGCGCCGAACATCGGCTTCGCGGTCACAACCCCGGCCGCGGCCATCTGCTCGACGAGATAGTCCACGGTCTTACGGTCGGTCGCCATGACCCGTTTTTAGCGCGAACAGCCGGCTTACGACAGCAGAAGTCGCCTTCGCGGCGGCGAACCCATGACAGCTCCCGGCGCATCCCAGACATCAGCGCCTCTTGGTCAGGTTTCGCTGAACGCCCCCATGTCCACTCCCCCGCCCGCGCAACGCAGGCCGGCCGACTTCTGCCCTGGCGCGAGAGGCCTCCGGGTGCTCTAGGTCGGGACGACATGCGCGGCCCGCCGACATCGCCGATGCTCGCCCTCACGGGACTGCGCAAGACCGTCCCCGGCGGACGCGTCCTGTTCGAGGCGCTGGACCTGGAGGTCGCGCCCGACGAGATCGTGGCGGTCATGGGCGAGTCTGGCGTCGGCAAGTCGACCCTGCTTAACCTCGTTGCCGGCCTCGACGAGGCCGATAGCGGTCGCATCGCCATCGCCGGCCAGCCGCTGGAGGCGCTCGACGACGACGGTCGCACGCGGCTGCGGCGGGACAAGATCGGCTTCGTCTTCCAAGCCTTCCACATTCTCCCCCACCTCAGCCTGGCGCAGAACGTCGCCCTGCCGCTGGTGCTGCAGGGCGCGGGCGGCGCCGTGGGCGTGGAGCGCGCCACCGCGATGCTCGACGCCGTGGGCCTGGCCGGCCGCGCTGCGGCGCGGCCCTCGCAATTGTCGGGCGGTGAGTTGCAGCGGGTGGCGCTGGCCCGCGCCCTGGTGCATCGGCCCGCCCTGGTGCTCGCCGATGAGCCCACCGGCAACCTGGATCCGGAGACCGCGGACCGGATTCTACACCTCTTCGCGCAGCAGGTGCGCGGGTCGGGCGCCGCAGCCATTCTGGTGACTCACTCCGAGCGCGCCGCGGCCGTGGCCGATCGACGCCTGCGGCTCACGTCCGCCGGCCTGGTCCCGCATGACGCCCGCTGAAGGCCGGCGTTTCAGCGCCACGGCGCTCGCCTGGATGATGCTGGGGGAGTGGCGTGCGCATCCGGGCCGGGTTGTGGTCGCCGCCTTGGCGGTGGCGGTCGGCGTGGCGCTCGGCTTCGCAGTCCACCTGATCAACGGCTCGGCCCAGGCCGAGCTTTCGCGGGCCATGCGCACGATCAACGCCGAGGCCGACCTCGCCGTCCGCGCCAGCACCCCGCTGGGTTTCGATGAAGCGCTGTACGCGACCCTGGCCCGGGCGCCCGGCATCGCGGCGGCCAGTCCCGTCGTCGAGCTGCCCGCCCGCTTCGGCGCGGGCCTGCCGAAGTCCTTCCAGGGGAGTGGCCTGAGCCTGCTCGGGCTGGATCCCCTTCGGGCCGGCGAGGTGACGCCCTCGCTCGTGGCCACCGCCGCGGGCCTGGCGGCCTCGGCGCCGGAGCGGGTGTTCGATGCCGACGTGGTCTCGCTGTCGCCCGCGGCGCTGACGGCGAGCGGCGCCAAGCTGGGCCAGCGCGTCATCATCACCGCGGGCGGGCGCAGCGCCACGTTCCGGGTCGGCGGGATCCTGCCCCTGGGCGACGGCGCCCAGCAGATCGCGGTCATCGATATCGCCGCCGCCCAGTGGGCCTTCGGCTGTCTCGGGCGCCTGCAGCGGATCGACCTCACGCTCGCCCCGGGTGCGGCCTCGCCGCGCGTCGAGGCGGACCTGCGAAAGCGCTTGCCGGCGGAGGCCCAGGTGGTGACCGACAGCACTCAGGCGCGCCGGGGCGACAACCTTACCCTCGCCTACCGGGTGAACCTCCAGATGCTGGCGCTGGTGGCGCTGCTGACCGGAGCCTTCCTGGTCTATTCCGCCCAGTCTCTCTCCGTGGCGCGGCGGCGCCCTCAGTTCGCCCTGCTGCGTGTACTGGGGCTCGAGCGCCGGGGGCTGCTGGCGCAGGTGCTCGCTGAGGGCGTCGTGGTGGGCGGGACTGGCGCGCTGTTGGGCCTGGGGCTCGGCCTGGGGCTAGCGGCGGCGACCCTGCGGATCCTCGGTGGGGACCTGGGAAGCGGCTTCTTCCAGGGCGCGACACCCGACCTCGTCGTCGAGCCGCTCGCCGCTCTGGTGTTCTTTGCCCTCGGTCTGGCCGCTGCCCTGCTGGGCAGTGTCCTGCCGGCGCTGGAGGCCGGCCGCGCGCGGCCCGGCATCGCCCTCAAGGATCTGGGCGATCCGGGAGAGGGCGACACGCGGCGCTCGGCGCTCTGGGGTTTGGGACTGCTGGCGGCCGGGGCGCTCGCCGCGCTCGCGCCTGCTGTCTATGGCGTCTCGCTCTTCGGCTACCTGTCGATCGGCCTCCTTCTGGCGGGCGGGGTCGCGGCGATGCCTTGGCTGGCGCGCACGCTGCTTGCGCCGCTCCAACGCGCGGCGCCGCGCGGCGTCGTGCTCGAACTCGCATTGAGCCGCCTGTGGGGCGCCCCGTCCCAGGCCGCCGTCGCCCTGTGCGGGATCGTCGCCAGTGTCAGCCTGATGGCCGCCATGGGGGTCATGGTGACGAGCCTTCGCGGCTCCGTGGACGACTGGCTGGGTGACATCCTGCCAGGCGACATGCTGTTTCGGGTGGAGAGTGGCGGCTTCGACCCCGACCAGCAGGCCCGGATCGCAGCGGCGCCGGGCATCACTGGGGTCCTTTTCCAGAAGAGCCTTCCGATGCAGCTGTCGCCTGACCATCCGCCGGCGATGCTGGTGGTCCGGCGCGTTGCTGCAGGCGCGCCTGTAGACGCCCTGCCGATCATCGGCCGCACGGCGCAGGTTCCGGCGGGCGCTACACCGGTCTGGATCTCCGAGCCGGCTTCCCGCCTCTACGGTATCGCGGTGGGCGAGCGTCTGACGCTGCCGCTTCCCCGCGCGCCGGAGGTGTTTGTGGCCGGTGTCTGGCGCGACTATGCCAGGCAGGCCGGGGCGATCGCCATGGACGATGCCGACTATGCGAAGCTAACCGGCGACCGAATGCGCAACGAAGCCTCCGTGACGCTGCAGCCTGGCGTGCGGCCCCGTGCGGCTGCGCGCGCGATCCGCGCGGCCGTACCCGCGGAGCTGGCGGCACAGGTGCAGTTCGTGGAGACGAGCCAGATGCGCGCGATCGCGTTGCGGGTGTTCGACTCCAGCTTTGCGCTCACCTACGCCCTGGAAGCCATCGCCATCGCGGTCGGCCTCGCCGGCGTGGCGGCCACGATGTCGGCACAGACCCTGGCGCGCACAAAGGAGTTCGGCATGCTGCGCCACGTCGGCGTCCTGCGGCGGCAGATCATTGCGATGCTGGCGTGCGAGGGCGCGGCCCTGGGCGCGGTCGGGCTGGTGGCGGGCCTGGGACTGGGGTTGGCCATGAGCCAGGTCCTGATCCACGTGGTGAACCCGCAGTCCTTCCACTGGACGATGGAAACCCGCATCCCCCTTGGTCTCTTCGCGAGCCTTGCCGCTGGCCTGATCGGCGCATGCGCGCTGACCGCGGTGCTGTCCGGACGTCGCGCGCTCTCGGCCGATGCGGTGCGCGCCGTGCGAGAGGACTGGTGATGGGACCGCGTGCACGCAGCCTGGCGATGGTGCTGGCCGCGGTTTCCCTGGGGGCCACCAGCCCCTCGGGCCCCTCTGGCCCGCCGCAGCTGCCCGCGTTCGCGCCGGTGCGCGCAGACCGCCCGCTGGTCTTTCCACGGGACCACGGGGCCCATCCCGAGTTTCGGACCGAGTGGTGGTACGTCACCGGCTGGCTGACGACGCCGGACGGCCGCGACCTCGGCTTCCAGGTCACCTTCTTCCGCAGCCGGCTGCCGGTAGACCAGCGCAACCCAAGCGCCTTTGCCCCGAAGCAGGTGCTCTTCGCCCACGCCGCCCTCTCCGACCCAAGGCTTGGCCGGCTGCTGCACGACGGTCGGATCGCGCGCCAGGGGCTGGGCCTCGCCGCAGCGGCCGTCGGCGACGCCGACGTCACCCTCCTCGACTGGCGTTTGGCGCGCGATCGCAACGACCGGTTCACCGCCCGCGCCGCCGGCAAGGACTTCGGCCTCGACCTGGCCTTCGCACCCACCCAGCCCCCGCTCCTACAGGGCGACCGCGGGTTCAGCCGCAAGGGCCCGGGGTCGGGACAGGCCAGCCACTACTACAGCCAGCCTCAACTGAGGGTCTCGGGATCGGTCGTCTATGGCGGCCGGCGCCACAAGGTGTCGGGCAAGGCATGGCTAGACCACGAGTGGTCTTCCACCCTGCTCGACCCACGCGCCGTCGGATGGGACTGGGTCGGCCTGAACCTCGACGACGGTGGGGCGCTGACCGCATTTCGCGTCCGCGATAAGGACGGCCGGGCGCTCTGGGCCGGCGGCTCCTTGCGCACAGTTGATGGCGCCCTGACACGCCTGGGCCCTGAAGCCGTCACGTTCCGCGCCGAACGGATCTGGCGTTCCCCAACGACGGGCGGCCGGTATCCGGTCCAGCAGGAGTTGATCGTCGCCCTGCCAACCGGCACGCGGCGCTTCCGGCTCGCGCCCCTGTTCGACAACCAGGAACTCGACAGTCGCCGAACGGGCGGGCCGGTCTATTGGGAGGGCGCCGTCAGCACGACTGGGGGCCGAGGTTATCTCGAGCTGACAGGCTATGTGTCCCCCCTTCGCATGTAGGCAATTCCTCACACCCGACGACCACCTGGTCGTCGGCGACGCCAGCGTGCTACCGCGCCACTGAAAAGGGGCAGAGCATGAAGGTCCGCTTTCCGGCCGCGCCCGGATGTTAACTCGTGGCGCAGAACCGCAGTTTGCGTCCATCGCCCCCTACTTCAGCAGCATCACCTCAATATCCTTGAACGCCACCGGGTGCCCCTCGCTTTGCAGGGCGATGTAGCCCTCCTTCAGCGCGAGCACGCCGCCGCGTTCGGCGATCAGGCGCCGCGCCTCGGCGGCGGCGGGGGGCATGGGGTCGGCGGGGTCGAGGGCGAGGTTGCTGTAGCGAAAGACGACGGCGCCGTTGATCTTCTCGGTGACCTGGCCGCTGGGCGAGACCTCCAGCTCCAGCGCTGTCCAGGTTCCATTGGGGATGGTCGGACCGCTTGAGGTGGTGCAGTGGACCGGCTGGCGGGCGCCGTCGATGTCGATGCTGACTCCGGGCGTGCAGACCGAGCCGGTGGGGCGGGGGCCGGGGCCGTCGGCGCCGAGGATCTGGAACTCGACCGAGACCGGGAAGGCCTGGTTCAGTGTCATGCTACCAGCGCTCTGGCTGTGGAACATGACGCCCGAGTTGCCGCGCGCCCAGGCGGGCGTGTCGGGCAGGGGCGGCTCCAGCACCTTGTAGTTCAGCCGCAGGCGATAGGCCTTGAACGAGGTCTTGTAGAACAGGTGGCCGAACTGGGCCTTGAAGCGGTCATAGCCGGCGTAGGAGACGGTGATCGCGCCGTCCTTGACGACAAAGGTGTCCTGGAAATTGTCGCCGGCCGGGCGACCCACGATCTTGGGGGTCCAGCCGTTCAGCGTCTTGCCGTCGAAGATCGGTTTCCAGCGTGGCTGGGCGTGCGCCGGACCGGCTGTTGTCAGGAGGAAACCCGCGAGCAGGCCCGCGAGCAACAGTGGGGCCGGGGCGTTGCGCATATATCCTCCACGGTCGCCACTCTGCGGTGGCGCTGGAGTTGAAATGTAATCGATTTCATGGAACCGTCCACCGACGATCCGGCGCAGAACTGGACGCGGTAAAGGGAGCGGGATGGCCAACCTCAACACCAAGGCCCGGCGCGAGAACACCTACGACGCGATCGTGGTGGGCAGCGGCATCACCGGTGGCTGGGCGGCCATGGAACTGACCCGCAAGGGCCTGAAGACCCTGGTGCTGGAGCGCGGCCGGATGGTGCGCCATATCGAGGACTATCCCACCGCGACCGCCGCGCCGTGGGACGTGCAGTACCCGCGCGGTAAGCTGCCGGCCAAGGACCTGGCGACCCAGTATCCCGTGCAGGACCGCACTGGTTACGCGGTGACCGAATACACCCGGCACTTCTATGTCCGCGACGACCAGAACCCCTACACGGAAGAGAAACGGTTCGACTGGATCCGCGGCTATCATGTCGGTGGCCGCTCGCTGACCTGGGGGCGCCAAACCTATCGCCACAGCGACCTCGACTTCGAGGCCAATGCCCGCGAGGGCGTGGGGGTAGACTGGCCCATCCGCTATGCGGACCTGGCGCCCTGGTACGACCACGTCGAGCGCTTTATCGGGGTGAGCGGCCAGGCCGAGGGGCTGGCCCACCTGCCGGACGGCGTATTCCAGCCGGCCATGGAAATGAACTGCGTCGAGAAGGACCTGAAGGCGCGCTCCGAGGCCCGCTTCCCGGAGCGCCGGATCACCATCGGCCGCACCGCCCACCTGACCGCGCCCACCGACGAGCAGTTGGCCCTGGG
>JANPKX010000475.1:0-8237 GCA_031426235.1 Alphaproteobacteria bacterium
GCCGTTGCGAGGCCGGCCGGCCAGGGTGATCAGGGCGACGTGGATCTTGCCGGCGGCGATGGCCTGGCAGGCATGACCCAGGTGGGCGATGTAGGACGAGCCGCCGTATTCGGTGGTGTCCATGTGGCGCAGGTTCTTGAGGCCCATGTAGTCGGCCATCGACATCCCGCCGAACCCCGGCGCATCGCCGGCGCAGAAATAGGCGTCGACGTCGTCGAACCCCAGCCCCGCATCGGCCAGGGCGCCGCGCGCGCTCTCGGCATGCAGTTGGGCCGTCGTCTTGTCCGGCGCATCGCGGGTCGGGTGCTCGTACACCCCCGCCACGTAGGCCTTGCCCCGGATACTCATGCGCCCCTCCCCGTCCTGTTGTTTCGTTCGGGCATAGCGGCACGGGTCGCCGTCAGCAATGGCGGACGGCGGCGGCGCGGGGCTTGGCTTTCGCAGCGTCACGGCGCCAACACAGCCCTCCGACCGGACAAACGAGGCGATCCATGCTTGAAGGCAACCAGGCGGCCCAGTTCGCGGAAAGGCAGAAAGACACCCTACCCGGTGTGCTCGGCATTCAGTGGCGCGACGTCTCCAACGGCCACGCCGCCGGCGGCTTCACGGTGACCCGGCAGCACATGGCCGCCAACTGGTTCCTGCACGCCGCCTCCGTGGTGGCGCTGGTTGACAGCGCCTGCGGCTACGGATGCGTCGCCTCTCTGCCGGACGGCGCCAGCGGCTTCACCACCATCGAGATCAAGACCAACTACCTGGGCACGGCCAAGATCGGCGAGCAGGTGGCGTGCGAGGCGCGCCTGCTGCACGGCGGCCGCATGACCCAGGTCTGGGACGCCGAGGCGATCAACGAAACCACCGGCAAGACCATCGCCGTCTTCCGCTGCACCCAGATGGTCCTCTGGCCCCGCTGACCCCCTTGCGCGCGACGGACGGGATGAGTAGTAGTCCCGGCTCGCTCGTCGGGCGGCCTTTCGAGGCCCGCCCGCGCCGGCTCTGGAGAGGTGGCTGAGTGGTTGAAAGTACCGCACTCGAAATGCGGCGTACTCGAAAGGGTATCGTGGGTTCGAATCCCACCCTCTCCGCCATCCGGGATTGAGATCACCCACCGGGCTTCGGCTGGCGTTCGGTCGAGCGAGGTCGCCGGGATCCTTGGCCTCAAATGAAGCGCGGCACGGGCCGGGCTGAACGTCAGGTCGCGAGGGCGACGGGCCTTACGGCCGCGCGGCCTAACCGCCCGCCTCCGCGAGCCAGCGGACGAGCCGTTCGCTCGTTCGGGCGGGCTGCTCCAGGTGCAGGAAGTGGCCGGCGTCGGGCCAGGTTTCGAGCCGGCGGCCCGCGGCGAATAGGGCGGGCGGCATGGAGGCCTCGAAGACCCGGAGCGAGACGCAGCCGTCGGCGCCGCCGGAGAGGCCCAGCACCGGCGCCTGGATCGGGGTGGCCGCCAGAACGGCGGACTCGGCCGCCCGGGGGTGATCGGCGGCGAAGGCCGTGCGGTAGTAGCTGAGAGCGGCGCGGGCGACGCCGGGGCGGGCGAAGGCCTGGCGGGCAGCGTCCAGGGCCGCCGGATCAGGGGTCCAGCCTGGCGACCAGCGACGCCAGAGGTGTTCGAGGAAGGCGAAGTCGCCGGCCTCGACCAGGGCGTTGGAGAGGGCCTTGGCCTGGAACAGGAACACGTACCAGGAGCGCTCCAGCTGCTCGAAGTCGGTCGCGACCACGGCGCCGAAGCCCGCGGGGTGCGGAACGGCCAGCGCTGCCAGCGACAGGATCCGATCGGGCGCCCGCGCCGCGGCGATGTGGCAGATGCTGGAGCCCCAGTCGTGGCCGATCAGGTGGGCCTGGCCCGCGTGCAGGGCGTCGATCCAGCCGATCACGTCGCCGCTGAGCGTGGCCAGGCTGTAGTCGCCGTCGGCCGGCTGGGACGAGGGTTCATAGCCGCGCGAGGTGACGGCGACGGCGCGATAGCCGTCCTCGGCGAGAGCGGGGACCAGATGGCGCCATGTGGCCGGGGTGTCCGGGAAGCCGTGCAGGCAGAGGACCAGCGGCCCCTCGCCCAGCTCCCAGGCGGTGAACGCCAGGGGGCCAAGGTTCAGGATCCGCTCGCGGGCGCCGGGGATCATCCCGCTCAGGCCCACGGGTCGATGAGGATCTTGGCGTGGCGCTCGGGGTCGGACAGGTCGGCGAAGGCCTGGGTGACGCCGTCCAGGCCCACCTTGCCGGTGATGAGCGGCCGCCAGTCGATCTGGCCGGTCCGGATCAGCTCGAGGGCCTCGGCGAACTCGGCCGCCGAATAGTAGATCACGAAGCGGAACAGCAGTTCCTTCGAGATCGCCACCATGGGGATGAAGCTCTCGTCGCCTGCGGCGATGCCGGTCACCACCACCTGGGTTCCGGCCGGCGCCTCCAGGACGGTCTTGTGCAGCATGCCGGCCGCGCCGGTATTCTCGAAGATGACGAGGCTGGCGCCGGGCGCCAGGGCGGCCGCGCGGGCCACCACCCCCGCCTGGGCGGGATCGACGACAACGGTTGCGCCGAGCTGGCCGGCCAGTTCCCGACGCTTCGGCGACAGGTCTGAGGCGACGATATGGCGGAAGCCCCGGGCCTTGAGGACGGCGCAGACGGCCAGGCCAATGGGACCGCACCCCACGACGACGGCGATCTCGTCGCCGCCGAGCTGGGCCTTGTTGACCGCGTGCACCGCAATGCCCACCGGCTCCACCAGGGCGGCGGCCTCGTCCGGCACCTCGTCGGGCACCGGCAGGAGGAGGGATTCCGTCAGCTCCATGAACTCGGCGTAGGCGCCAGGGGTCTCAGGGCGCGACCCGACCAGCACCGAAGCGCCGCCCTGCACGACGAAGGGCATGGAGGCCACGCGGGCGCCGGCCGGCAGCTTTCGCTCTGTCTCTGACCCGAAGTCGACGATCTCGCAGACGAACTCGTGCCCCAGCACCGGCCCTTCGCGGACCGTGCGTTCCATGTCGCCCGTCGGGGCGCCGAGATCGCGTACCCGGGCGATCATCGCGTTGACATGATGGAAGTAATGCAGGTCAGAGCCGCAGATGCCGCAGGCCCGCACGCGGACCAGCACATTGCCCGGCCCCGGCGCCGGCATGGGCCGTTTCTCGACCACGAACCGGTCGCCCCGCATCACCGCCGCGCGCATGGTCACTCGCCCTGGACGATGAGCTTGGAGCTGTCGAGCCCCAGCGCCGCGCAGTAGTCGCGATAGAGGTCCAGCACGGCCTTGGCGTCGACGATGGAGGTCACGTTGCCCTCGGCGTCGAGGTTGATGTTGGCGCCGTAGATCGCGAACCAGGTCACCATGTCGCCCTCCATGTCGGCTGGCGTGACCAGGGTGTGGCGTGAGCCCGCAGGCTCGAACAGATAGGAGCCGGGCCGGTTCACCGCCTCGGGGCTTTCCAGATAATGCCAACTGCCCTTGAGGGTGACGGCGAACACCAAGCCGGTGTGGAAGTGGGTTGCGACCTGGAATCCGGGCGGCAGGCGGGTCTTGGATATCCAGAGTCCCTGGTTGAGATCCACGTGCAACAGTTGCAGACCGGCGCCGCCGCCGATCTCCATCCACGGCAAGTCGTCGTCACCCACGTGCAGCGTGTCCAGCGCACCCAGCGCCGGCACGATGGGGCGCGCGGCGCGGTCCGGGATTAGGGCGGCGAGTTTTTCCTCGCCGCTCAGGGGCTGGGCGTCATCCATCTGGAGTCTCCTCAGGTTATTGGACGCTAGCCGCCATCTCGGTGAACGTCTTGCGGGCCAACTCGAAATCCCCCGGCAGGGCGACGCGCGCCGGATTGTACCAGGGCATAAACGTGCCGATCAGGCGGGGCAGATAGGCGCGCTTGTACTGGGACATCCTGGCCTTGCGGACCGCAGCCCATTCCGGGGTCTTGAAGCGGGCCATCGTCTCGGGATCCGCCGCGATCATGGCCTGGGCGAACTTACCGCACCAGGCGTAGTAGTGGCGCTGGAACCAGACGCTCATCCGCGTGCGATAGAGCCAGTCGCCGACCACCGCCTCGTAGGCGTCGAAGCAAACCGAGCGGTGTTCGATCTCCTCGACGATGTGCCAGTACATGAGGCCGCGGATCGGCTCCTTCATATAGCCGAACATGCCGATCTCGATCTGCGCCCGCGCGCCAGCGCAGGTCATGGATTCGAAGCCCTCGCCATAGGCCAGGTTGAACTTCAGCGGCTTTTCGACAGACCAGCGGGCGAACTCAGCCTCGACCTCCCGCTCCAGCTCGGCCAGGCGCGGACCGGACGGATGGATGCGCTTGACGACGGCGTTGGCCTTGGCGTGCTGGCGGAAGTGCTGCCCCTCCTGGGCGCAGAACCGCGTCATCTCTTCTTTGAGCTTCGGATCGTCTACCCGGGCCATGGCGGCCTGCATCGTGCGGATCAGATAGGGCTCCAGGTAGGGCAGCATCATCCAGGCGCCGACGAAGAAATAGGACATCGCCGGATCGCCCTCGATGAACACGAGGTCCATGTCGTCCGGGAACTCGAAATTCATCCGCCGGACGGGGATGTCATTGGCGATGGTCATGGGACGATCTCCCTGTCACACGCCAAGCCTACACTGAACGTTTGCGCAGCGGAAGGCGTTGATGTACGGACCTGGGCAGAGCCGACGGGAGATCGGCGACAGGGACGGACAGGCCATGACCGACGCCGCGTCGACGACCGAACCGGCGAGCGCGGCGTCTGCGACCCCTTGGACAAGCTATTATGCCCTCGGCCTCCTGACCGTCGTCAGCTTCTTCAACTACATGGACCGGATGGTCCTGGCGGTCCTGCTGGAGCCGATCAAGGCTGAGTTGCACCTGTCTGACGGACAGCTGGGTCTTTTGTCCGGCCTGGCCTTCGCCATGTTCTACGCCGTTCTGGGCATTCCGCTGGCCCGGCTGGCCGACCGGGCGTCACGCGTGAAGCTGCTGGCGGCGTGCCTGGTCCTGTGGAGCGTCATGACCGCCGCGACCGGGCTGGCGAGGAGTTTTCCGCAACTCTTCCTGGCGCGAATGGGCGTGGGCGTGGGTGAGGCCGGCTGCGTGCCGGCCTCCCACTCGCTCATCGGGGACTATTTTCCGCCCGAGAAGCGGGCGCTGGGCATCAGCTTTTTCCAGGCCGGCGGACTTGCCGGCCTCAGCGCGGGGCTTCTCGTCACGGGCGTCCTGGCCGATCATTTCGGCTGGCGGGCGGCCCTGATGATCGTGGGTCTTTCCGGCCTGCCGCTTTCGGTCCTGGTGTTCTTCACGATGCGGGAGCCCGAGCGGCGCGGGCATGCCCGGTCGTCGCCTGCGGAACCCGCGTTGGCAGCCATCGGGGCGCTGCTGCGCCGACCGGCGCTCAGGCATCTGGTTCTTGCGCTGTCGATTGGCGCGTTCGGCAGCTACGGGATCACCCAGTGGCTGCCCGCCTTCTTCATCCGCAGCCACGGCCTCAGCCTCACCCAGATCGGGCTGTGGTCCGGAACCGCGGCGGGGATCGGCGGCATCCTTGGGGTGATGTGCGGCGGACTCGGCGCGACCCGTCTCATTCCGCGAGATGCCCGCTGGGAACTCTGGCTTCCGGCCATTGCCTATGGCGGATCCGCCCCGCTCTATGCGTTGGTCTTCCTGAGCCCGTCGCCGGTCACGGCTATCGTCATCAAGGTCTTCGCGACCTTCCTGGCCGCGTCAGGGGGCGGCGTCGCCCTTTCGGCCATCCAGTCCTTTGCCGAACCGAACCGGCGCGCCACCGCGATCGCCATGGTGCTGTTCCTGTCCTCCCTGCTGGGCCTCGGGCTGGGGCCGTTGCTGGTCGGCGTCGCCAGCGACATCATGGCCCCGCAGTTCGGCAAGGAGAGCCTGCGCTACGCCCTGCTGATGTCGACCGCCGCTCTGCTGTGGGCCGGCCTGCACTTCTACATGTCGTCCCGCCGGGCGTCCGAAGATCGCGTCCCGGCGTCCTGAAGGAGAACGAGATGGCCTATGACGTCGCCGTATCCACGGAAGCCGAGGTCCGCCGCGATCTTGCCGCTGTCTATCGGCTGGTGGCGAAGCACGGGTGGGACGACCTGATCTTCACCCACATATCGGCCCGCGTTCCAGGGCCGGAGCACCATTTTCTGATCAACCCCTTCGGCCTGCGCTTCGCCGAGATCACCGCCTCGAACCTGGTCAAGATCGACCTGAACGGGAACCCGGTCGAGGCGTCGGAGCACCCGGTCAACCCGGCCGGGTTCGTCATCCACAGCGCGCTGCACATGGCGCGCGAAGATGCCCAGTGCGTGATCCACCTGCACACCGACGATGGCGTGGCGGTCGCCGCCCAGGCCGAGGGGCTGCTGCCGCTGTCACAGCACGCCATGATGGTGCGGGACGAGGTGGCCTACCACGACTACGAGGGCATCGCGTTCGACCTGGACGAACGCGAGCGGCTGGTCGCCGACATGGGCGACAAGCACCTGATGATCCTGCGCAACCACGGCACCCTGGCGGTAGGCGTCAGCTGCGCGGCGGCCTGGCTGGCGATCTACTTCCTGGAGCGCGCCTGCACCATGCAGGTCCGGGCCCAGTCGTCCGGCGCGCGGCTGGTGCAGCCGCGCCAGGACGTGCCGCAGAAAGTGACCAATCAGAGCGTGTCGCTGTTCAACGGCTCAGCGGGCGCCTTCACCTGGCCGGCGCTGCTGCGTGAACTGGATGAGATCGACCCCGGCTATCGCGCCTGAGCGCCGACACGCCACTCACGACAAAGCAACAGGAGCATAACTTGGCCGTCATCGAAGTGGTCCGCGAAGGACACATCGCCACTGTAACGCTGAATCGCGCCGAGCGGCGCAATGCCGTGAACGCGGAGATGATGCAGGAGCTCGAGCGCGTCAGCCGGGAATTCGGCCAGGACGAGCAAACCCGGGTTGTCATTTTCCGGGCCGAGGGCCGCGACTTCTCCGTGGGCGCTGACCTATCGGCCCCACCAAGTTCGCGGCCCGCAGCGACCATGCTGATGCGTCGCCGGGCTGCCGAGTTCGGCGCTCAGTTGATGCGGTCGATGCAGGAAATCCCGCAACCCACCATCTGCGCCGTCAAGGGCGTGGCGACCGGCGCGGGCGGCTGCATCACCTCGGCCTGCGATTTCAGGATCGGCTCGGAAGACGCCCGGATCGGCTATGGCGAGGTCAAGCTGGGCATCAACCTGATGTGGAACGCCGTGCCGATCTGCGTGCACCTGATCGGGCCCGCGCGCGCCAAGCAGATGATCATGACCGGCAAGCTGTTCGACGCGGCGACGCTGGAGCGTTGGGGGTTCCTGGATCAGGTCGTGCCGCTGGCCGACCTGGACACGGCGGCGCGCGCGATGGCCGAGGACTACGCCAGCCTGCCCCCGATCTCGGTGCAGATGATCAAGAAGAGCATCAACCACGTCTCGGGCGCGCTGGATCGAGCGATCATGCACATGGATGCCGACCAATGGGTGCTCTCCAGCCTGACCAACGATTACAAGGAAGCCGTCGGGGCCTTTTTCGAGAAGCGCAAGCCGACATTCTCGGGGAGTTAGGATCGGTTAGGGCAGGGGTCAGGTCACCGCGCCGACCACCCCCTGCGCGAACAGGGCCGCGACCTCGCCCGGCGAAAGCCCAAGCTTGGCGGTCAAGAGCGCCGCCGAGTGCTGCCCCAGGCCTGGGGGCGGCAGCGGAGCCGGCGGCGCCGAGCCGTGGAACCGCCAGAAGTAGCCGGTATGCAGGCGCTCGCCCTGCCCCGGCGTTCGAAGCCGCAGGAACCAGCCCCGCGCAGAAAGGATGGGATCCTCGAGCGCCGACAGGGTGTCGCGCACCGCCGTCATCCGGCCGTCGGCGGATCGAAGCGTGAAGTCTCCCCCCTCGTTCTGGACAAGGGTGTGCGATAGCGGCGGCGCGGTGATCTCGGCGCCGGCGCGCGAGAGGGCGGCGGCCAGGAGGTGGTCGCCGATGCACTCCGCAGCGCCTTCCAGCATCGAGCCTTCGACGTGCCCTCCCTTACCGGTGGCGTCCCGTCGGAAGAGGGCCACCAGGGTCGCCGCCGCCATCTGCAAGCCGCAGATTGGGTCGGCGGGATAGGTCGCCATCAGCACCGGCTCGTCGCCGTTGTCGCGGTGCAGGCTGTCCCAACCCGCGAGGGCTTCGATGGAGACCCCGTTGGCCTTGAACAGGGCATAGGGACCATTGGCGCCGAATCCGCTGAACGACGTCATCACCAAGTGCG
>JANPKX010000476.1:0-2190 GCA_031426235.1 Alphaproteobacteria bacterium
TGCGGCCGGGCGATCTCCACATGCTCCAGCGCCGCGAACGACCGGCGCTGGGTCTCGCTCATGTGCGGCGCCTTATCGTAGGAATAGCTGTCCAGACCGCGCAGGACGCCCGGGTAGTGCTCCGCGAACCAGGCGTGGGAATAGGGGTTGAAACCGATCACGCACAGCGGCCCGTTATGATCGGCGATCACCTCGTGCACGCGGCGTTCCAGCGGTCCGACCTCGCCGTAGGGCGTCTTCAATTCAATGTGAACCATGGCCCGGCGGCCGACGACCGCCAGGGTCTCCAGCAGCGTCGGGATGGCCTCGTCGGATCCGGCCAGCCGCAGCGCGGCCAGTTCTGCTGCAGTGCGGTCGCGGAGCCGGCCCGGGGCGCCGGTCATGCGCAACAAATGGTCGTCATGAAAGACCATGGCCTCGCCGTCGGCGCTGATCTGCACGTCCAGTTCGATGCCGTAGCCCCCGGCGCAGGCGGCCTGGAAGGCGCCCAGCGAGTTCTCCGGCGGACCGTCCGGGCGCCACAACCCCCGGTGCGCGATCGGCGGATGGAACAGCAGATCCCAGGCCTCGCCGAAGCGGTTTTTCACCGGACCGCCACCACGGCGTCCACCTCGACGGCGAAGTTCATCGGCAGGCGGTAGACGCCGACCGCGGAACGGGCGTGCCGGCCAGCATCGCCGAACGCCTCGACCATCAGGTCCGAGCAGCCGTTGACCACCTTGGGGATATCGAAAAACTCCGGGCCGGCCTGCACGAAGCCGCCCAGTTTCACGACGCGCACCACGCGGTCCAGATCGCCGTCGCAGGCGGCCTTCATCTGGGCCAGCAGGTTGACGCCGCAAATCCGCGCGGCGCCGACTGCGGTGTCGAAATCGACGTCGAGGCCAACCACGCCGCGAACACCGCCGGCGGCGTCGAACGAAACCTGGCCCGAGATGTGGACCAGATCTCCGATTCTCACGAACGGCACATAGTTGGCGACCGGGGCATTGGGGGTCGGGAGGGTGATCCCTGCGGCGATGAGGCGGTCTTCGACGGTGGACATGTCCCTGCTCTAACGCCGGGCGGGACAAAGAAAAAGGGCCGGCCCCGAAGGACCGGCCCGAACGCTGACTGTGCGGAAATGCTTACTTGTACTGAAAGGCGGTTTAGCGGACCGACTGGAGCTTCTCGACGGTCGCGGTCACGCGCTCGTTGAGGGGCTTGATGGATTCCTTCATCGAGGACGACACGGTCTCGGTCATCTTGGTGAGCTCGGCCATGTAGGTTTCCAGCGCCGTCTTGGCGAAGGCGGTCTGCAGCTCGACGACTTCCTGGACGCTCTTGGCGCCGGCCAGCGACTTGGCGGCCGACACGTTGCTGTCGAACATCGCCTTGGAGAAGGCCATTGCCTGGGCGCCCAGAGCTTCGGCGCCCTTGGCCGAGGCGGTCGCGGCGGCCACGACGGCCTCCAGGTTCTTCTTCGAGTGGGCGTTCATTTCGTTCATCGCGGCCAGGCTCTTCTCGACGCCGTCCTTGAAGGCGACGTTGCTGGCGGTGGAGAACTGCTCGACGGTGTTCTTGACGGTTTCGGCGGCGGGCATGGGGAGCTCCTGATATCGGTTGGGGCAATACGGGCAGGGGGGCCTCAAGGACCCCGGATGACGCTGGTATGTCTCATGTTGCAGTGCAGCAGTCAACTCATTTTTGTGCACTGCACAATAAGTTCGGAAGAGCCGCGAACCGAGGGCCGGGCGCTCAAGCGAGAGGCGCCGCCCTATTTCTGCCCGTTCAGTCCTCGTTTACCCTCGTGAAAGGGTATGCAGGTCATGCTACCCGTTCTTTCGGCAGCATTGTGGTTGCCGCAACGCGTTGATTCGACGGACGAAGCATGATCCAGCACGCTCGCCGCTTGTTGCTTTCCCTCGGTCTGGCCGCGGCCACGGCCCTAGGCGGGGGCACGTCCGCCGCCGTGGCGCAGGTGCCCTACCTTCAACTGGTCCCGCAGAATTCGTCCAAATATGCCTCGATCGTCGTCGACGCGAAGTCGGGCGAGGTTCTCTACGCCAAACGCGCCGATGCGCCGCGGTACCCGGCTTCCATCACCAAGGTCATGACCCTTTACCTGGCGTTCGAAGCCCTGGCCTCGGGCAAGATCCAGCTGGACGACCGGGTCGTTTTCTCGCCGCGCGCGGCCGCGCAGTCGCCCAC
>JANPKX010000477.1:0-4392 GCA_031426235.1 Alphaproteobacteria bacterium
CCGGTTCCGGGAAGATCCAGAAGTTCGTGCTCCGCGACCGTTTCGTGGCCGGCCAGTTCGAGGTGGCGTAGGCCCCCTTGAACGGGCCGAGCTGGCGACCGTACCCCGAAACCAGACCTCCTGAACGTCCGCTTGGGGTCGAATTTCCCCGTTAGCTCGGCGCCCGGAAGCGGACCTTCGGCTCGCACGTAGCGTGTGTTACTGGCAAGGGCGTGAGTGCCCAAGCCGAGACGAAGAGGTCAGGAGTAACCCATGAAACGGCTGATGATCGCCCTCGTCGCGCCATCGGCGCTGTTCCTGGCGGCTGGCGCCCTGGCCCAGACGCCGGGCAAGGCCATCGTTCTCGCCAGCGACATTCCCGTGGCCCACACGCCGCCCGGCTTCTGGAAGACCTTTCCGGCGCCGGTCCTGGCGCGGTGTACCGAGCCCCTGGCGCCGGGCGCGCCCGATCTGCGGGGCATCTGGACGGGCGACAACGCGGGCAAGACCCACGTCGAGCGCATCCAGCAGTGCGGCGACCGGGTGGTGATCGAAGGGGGCGGCGTCACTCACGATATGAGGGCTGACGGGGTCCTCGCCCATGGCGTGGATGATATTGCGGCCGGCACTGCCATGCCGATCAAGGTCGCCGCCGTGTTCGAGAATAACGGACTGTCGCTCAAACCCTTCGGCGGGCCCACCCGGGTCACGCGGGTGCTGCAGGGCGATGTTCTGGTGTTCACCTACGTCGGCAGGGTCATCCTGCTTCACCGCATCGCCGCCTTGCCGCCGGGGACCTAGATCTGGGGATGGGAGAGTCCGCTAAGGGTCGTTTCTCACCGTAGGGTTCGGGCCAACGAGCGGACGTTGGCATGCGGTCCCGGGAAGCAGGCGTTCGGAACGGGCAAGTGAGCCGCCCGCCCTCAAATCCC
Organism: Alphaproteobacteria bacterium; assembly: GCA_031426235.1. Taxonomy (GTDB): domain Bacteria; phylum Pseudomonadota; class Alphaproteobacteria; order Caulobacterales; family Caulobacteraceae; genus Phenylobacterium. Next base: position 912 of record JANPKX010000477.1, read on the forward strand.
CAACACCCGCCCATTCCGCCTGGCATCCACCCCCGACCCGGCGAAGTCGTCGAACGCCCGGTCGGTCACGGGGATGATGTGGTCGCGGATGAACGGCGCCCCCTCGCGAGCCCCGTCCTCGGGGTGCTTCAGCGCGCACTCCCATTCCAGCACCGCCCAGCCGGGATAGTCGTATTGGGCCAGCTTCGAGAAGATCGCGCGGAAATCCACCTGGCCGTCGCCGGGGGAGCGGAAGCGGCCGGGGCGGTCGACCCAGTCCTGATAGCCGCCGTAGACGCCGGAGCGGCCGTCGGGGCGGAACTCGGCGTCCTTGACGTGGAAGGCGCGGATGCGGGCGTGGTAGCGGTCGATGAATGCCAGATAGTCCAGCTGCTGGAGCACGAAGTGGCTGGGGTCGTAGAGGATGCAGGCGCGGGGGTGGCCCTCGACCTGGGCCAGGAACCGCTCGAACGTGGCGCCGTCGTGCAGGTCTTCGCCGGGGTGGATCTCGTAAGCGACGTCGACGCCGGCCTCGTCGAAGGCGTCGAGGATCGGCGTCCAGCGGCGGCCAAGTTCGGCGAAGGCCGCCTCGATCAGGCCGGGCGGGCGTTGCGGCCAGGGGTAGAGATAGGGCCAGGCCAGGGAGCCGGAGAAGGTGGCGTGGGCAGTGAGGCCCAGGCGCTGGCTGGCCTTGGCCGCTGCCTTGAGCTGGCGCACGGCCCAAACCTGCCGCTCGGCGGGCTTGCCCCGCACGGCGGCGGGCGCAAAGCCGTCGAACAGCTCGTCGTAGGCCGGATGGACGGCGACCAGCTGGCCCTGCAGGTGGGTGGAAAGCTCGGTGATGACGAGGCCGTGGGAGGCCAGCACTCCGGCGATCTCGTCGCAGTAGTCCTGGCTGTCGGCCGCGCGCTCAAGGTCGAAGACGGAGTCCGCCCCGCCGGTCGGCATCTGCACGCCCACATAGCCCAGCCCGGCGGCCCAGGCTGCGATACTGTCCAGGCTGTTGAACGGCGGCTCGGGGCCGATGAACTGGGCCAGGAAGATGCCGGGTCCCTTGAGCGTCTTCATGGTCAGGTCTCCAGGTCGGTCCAGCCGGCGCGTCGGGCGCTGGCGGCGACGGCGGTCTCCACGAAGGCCATGCCCCGCACGCCGGCCTCGATGCCGGGCACCGGATCGGCCTGGGCGCGGCCGTCCAGGATCGCGGCGGCGAAGTCGCGGTAGAGATTGGCGAACGCCTCGATGAACCCCTCCGGATGGCCGGACGGCAGGCGGGTGGCCGTCTGGACAGACGTGCTCAAATAGGGCGAGCCGGCGTGCAGGGTCTGGCTGGGCGTGTCGAGCCGATCCACCGTCAGCTCGGCGGGCCTCTCGTGTGACCAGGTCAGGCCGCCCGTCTCGCCATAGACCTGCAACTTCAATCCGTTACGGGCGCCAGTGCTGATCTGGGAGGCGATCAGCACACCCCGCGCGCCGTCCTCGAAGCCCAGGAGGATGTTGCAGTCGTCGTCCAGCGCGCGGCCCGGGACCACGACGCCCAGGTCGGCGCAGAGCCGCGCCACGCGTACGCCGCCGACGAATTCGGCGATGTTGAAGGCGTGGACCCCGATATCGGCGATACAGCCGCCGATCCCCGACTTGGCGGGATCGGCCCGCCAGCCCGCCGCGTCGCCCGCCCGAGAGAGCCAGCCCTGGGCGTACTCGACCACGATCTTGCGCACCGCGCCCAGGTCGCCGCGTCGCACGATCTCGCGCGCCTCGCGCACCATCGGGTAGCCGGTGTAGGTGTGGGTCAGCCCATAGAGCCGGCCCGAGGCGGCGACCACGCCGGCCAGCGCGCGCGCCTCGGCGAGGTCCAGCGTCGCCGGCTTGTCGCTCATGACGTGGAGGCCAGCCTTCAGCGCTGCGGCCGCGACGGGGAAGTGCAGGTGGTTGGGCGTCACCACCGCGACCAGTTCAGCGCCATCCCCGCGTCCCACCTCGCCCGCGATCAGGGCGTCCACGTCGGCGTAGCCGCGCACACCCCAGGCCTTCGCCGCCGCCGCCGACTTCGCGGGATCGTGGCTGAAGGCGCCCGACACCAGCCGGATCTTGCCGTCCAGCTCGGCCGCCATGCGGTGGACGGGGCCGATGAACGCGCCCGGCCCGCCGCCGACCATGGCCAGCCGGAGAGGTCCTCGCGTCATCAGGCGGCGAGGCCCGCCAGATAGTCGTGGCAGAGCTTCGCGGCCTCGATCCGGGGCCGCGCGAACGGCGGCTCCTGTTCGACGTAGAAGCCGCGCACGCCCGCCGCATAGGCCGCCGGCAGCAGGGTCTTCCAGTTCAGCGCGCCCGAGCCCACCTCGGTCGGGTCCATCTTCAGCACATAGTTGGGCTGGGTGGTGGGCTTGATGTCCTTGACGTGCATCTGGGTAAACCGGCCCTTGTGGTGCGCGAAGACCACGTGCGGATCGACCCCGGCGGCGGCGACCCAGCCCACGTCCAACTCAAAGCTGACCAGGGCCGCGTCGGTTCCGCTCAACAGGATCTCCAGCCCGTTCGATCCGCCGACTGGCGCGAACTCGAAGTTATGGTTGTGGTAGGCGACGCCGACACCCGCCGCCTTGAGACCCCGGGCGCTCGCGTTGAGCAGGTCGGCGGTCGCCTTCCAGTCGTCGGCGGTCATCTGCGCGCCCAGCCGGCGCAGCACCCCGCCCCGGTCCTCGCCGGGCTGCGGCTTCAGGTCGAAGCGCTCGGGGATCGGGAACAGCGGCATCACCGCCGTCTTGGCGCCCACCGTGCTGAGCGCCGCGCCCAGCTTGCCGAGGTCGCCGTTGAAGGCCGCGTCCGCTGGCCCGCCCTTGGCCTGAACGTGGACGCTTGGGCAGGTAAGGCCGGCCTGGTCGAGCGCCGCGCGGACTTCTCCGGCTCGCGTCAGCGCCAGGCCCGGCAGTTCCACCGCGCGGTAGCCGATGGCGGCCACGGCGGCGAAGGTCTTGCCGGGATCGACCAAGGCGTCAGGACCCAAGGTGTAGAGCTGCAGCCCGATCGGCAGCTTGTGGCGCTTGAAGAAGCCGGTCTCGGCAGCCGTCGCGGCCGTGGCGCTCATGGCTGCGAGGCCGGCGGCGAGAAAGCCGCGCCGATGAAAGGCGGGCGAAAGCGGGCGCATGCGGCGTCTCCGGGGTTGCAAGGGGTCATGCGGCGGCCACGGCCTCTGGGGCCCGGGTCGGGGGACGGAAAAAGAGGGCCAGGATCACTACGGCGCCCAAGGCCATGCCGGTCGGGACCAGGAACAGGGCCTGATAGTCCACCGCGCCGGTCGCGGGGTCTTTGAGCCGACCGATCAGGGTCGGGAACAGGAAGCTGGCCGCGACATTCCCCACGCCCAGGATCAGCAGGTTGAACAGGCCCTGGGCGCTGGACCGGACATCCTTGGGGAAGACCGCATCGACGAAGATGTAAACCGTGGCGAAGAAGAAGGCGTAGCAAATCCCGTGCAGCAGCTGCACGGCCACGATCACGGGGA
>JANPKX010000478.1:0-2812 GCA_031426235.1 Alphaproteobacteria bacterium
CGTTTATGCGGCCTTGAAGGGCGCCATGGGCGGTGAGTTGCACGCCCTGGCGCTGGAGACGGCCACCCCAGCTTGACCCGGGCCTCCGGCGTGCCTAGCTCTTGACCAATCTTATTCGACGAAGGCTCCGCCATGTCCGAGACCGCGACTGCCAACCCCGTTCACGCCTGGATCGCCAAGTCGGTCGCCGAGAACCCCGTAATCCTGTTCATGAAAGGTCAGCCTGAGCAGCCGCGCTGCGGGTTCTCCGCCGTGAGCGTGCAGATTCTGGATCACCTGGGCGTCGACTTCGTGGGCGTGGATGTGCTGCAGAGCGAGCCTCTGCGCGAGGGCATCAAGTCCTTCTCCGACTGGCCGACGATCCCCCAGCTCTACGTGAAGGGCGAGTTCATCGGCGGCTGCGACATCATCAAGGAGATGTTCGAGAGCGGTGAGCTGAAGACTTTGATGGCGGACCAAGGCCTCCTGGCCCAGTGAGCCGCCTGCTCGAGCCGCCGGAAGGCCGCCCGGTCTTTCAGCAGACGTTCGAGCCAAGCCCCGACGACATCGACGCCAACGGCCACGTGAATAACGTGGTCTATCTGCGCTGGGCTCAGGACCTGGGCGTGGCGCACTGGCAGTCGGTCGCCCCTGTCCAGCTCCAGGCGACCTTCGCCTGGGTCGCCTTGCGGCACGTCGTCGACTATCGGCGCGAGCTCAAGCTGGGGGAGAGCGCGCTCGGCCGCACCTGGGTCGAGGACGCGGCTCAGGGGCCACGCTTCGACCGGTTCATACGGCTGGACCATGCTTCCGGCCCGATGTGCGCCCAGGTTCAGACCACCTGGGTGTTGATCGAACAGGCCACCGGGCGGCCTCGGCGCGTTCCGGACGGCGTGGTAGCGTTATTCGCGGGCTGAAGATCAGGGATTGGGCTGGGCGGGCGGTTGCGGATCGCCCGTGCCGCCGAAGTCAAACTTGCCGGTTTTGGTGGCGTCGCTCTGATCCAGCATCGCCCGCAGCCTCGCCACATCGGCGCCGCCGTGGGGATTGTTGAGAACGATCGCGAGCACCCGCGACGCGTCCTCGCGGCGCCCCTTCCGCATCAAGGCGAGGCCAAGCTGCAGCGAGATTTCGGTGACGGCGGGCGCGAGCGAACGCGCTTCTGTCAGCGCCGTCAGGTCGTTCTCGGTGGGATAGGTCGGCTCGACAGATCGGCTCATGGCGTAGGCGTAAAGCGTCCGGAAGTCCGCCTTGTCGAGCTGGTAAGCCTTGCCCAGGAGGGACCGCGCCGCGCGGAACCGTTCGAGACGCCGGGGTTGATCCCGAATGCCGGCTAGCACCTGGCCGGTGCCGGCCAACAGCAGGTCTTCAACGTCGCCGGAGTTCTCCGCCAGGCGACGCTTTAGGATGGCCTCGCCAGCGGTGACGTCGCCCATGACGAATTCCGCCCTCGCTAGGGTTCGTTCCGCAAGCGCGTCGCCCGGATAGCGGGCGGCTTTTCGGCGCACCTCGGCGAGAAACTCGGCATCCACCCGGCCTGTCGGCGCGAGGATAAGGCGCTGGGCGTCGATCAGCAGATCGTCTGCGCTGGCCGGCATGGCCGTCACCGTCATTGCGGGCGTCGGCAGGGCGGTGAGTTTGATCTCGTAATTGGGCAGCTTCCGATAGGCCCGCAACGCTTCGGTCAACTGCAGCATCGTCTTGCCCGCCGCCGTCTGAACAGCCTTGACCGGCGCCTCACCCGCCGCGATAGCGCGGGTCGCGGCGTCAAGCTGAGCGGCGCGTGCCAGGTCGCTGCGCATGTAATGCATGAGCAGCCAAGCCTGGGCGTAGTAGGCGTCGCGGCGCTCGTCCCGGGTTTCGGCCGTGGTCGCCGACAGCAGCTTGTCGAGAGGGAGCCACGTCTCGTTGAAAATGCCGTAGACGCGAGCGGGATTGTATCCGCCGACCTTGATCGTCGTCCCAGTTATCTCGGTGGTCATGAAGTATTCGGCCCAGCCTTCGACAAACCAGGCGGGATAGGCGCTGGGAAAGTTCTCCAACATGAAGTGGTGGGCGTATTCGTGAAACAGCACGTCATCTTCGCCCAACCCACCGTCGCGGACGGCAAAAGCAAACACGCCCTCATTCATCGCTCGGTAGAATCCGGCCGCGTTAGGTGGCAGCGAAGGCTGCACACGTTTCAGGTTGGCGGGATTGCTGAACAGGAAGACCTGCAGCTTCGTCTTCGGCTTCCGTTCCAGGGTCGATGGATTGAAGATCCGCAGGACCTGATCGTAAGTCGTCAGCCGGCTTGCAAAAGCCCGCAGCTGGCCTTCGCCGCCCGAGCTGTAGATCACGAAACGGTCCGTTTCAGCCCGCAGCCATCGGGCCTGCGCCGGCCCCGCCGCCGCCAAGGCCATGATCGCGAGCAGCAGAAGGCCTGCCCGCCGCAGCGGCGTCCTGCGTCGCATTCCCCCTCCCCGAGAATTCGGTTGCCGAGGCTAGATCGGCGACCTGCGCGTGTCGATGGGGGCCTCGATGTTGCCGGACTGACCCCGTAGGAGGGGGTACTCAGCTCCAGGATGTCCAAGCCCTTGCCCACCGCCAAACTCGATCTGTCCTTCGTCCCGACATGGATTCCGCCCTGGAGTGTCGGCGTCGTCCTGATCGCCGCCGCCCTGGTCGCCGCGGTCGGGCTGCATAGCTGGATCGTCCACGCCCTCGGCCGCCGGGTCCGCGCCCGAAGCGACTTCACACGGTCTCTGGTCGTGCGCACCAAGGCGCCGAGCCGCTTCGCCCTTCTGATCGCGGCGCTGAGCATCTCGATGCGCATCGCGCCGATCCCGCCGCG
>JANPKX010000479.1:0-4855 GCA_031426235.1 Alphaproteobacteria bacterium
GCCATCCTGACCGGCCCCAGGGCCTGTCCGGCCGAGGGACTGCGCGACGGGAAGGCAACCGAGAGCACGACCGCATCGGCCGCGCTGCGTCGCGCCGCACTGAGCGAATGGGCGGCGGCGGTGACAACCCAACGCGGGTGAGATCGGCGTAGCGACCCCGCCCGGTGCGCCAGGCGCTCGGGAAGGTGCACTCCGTCCGCCCCCACCTGACGGGCCAGGTCTACGTCTTGGCCGATCAGCAGAAGCCGCCGCATCTGGCGGGTAATGATCCGAAGCCTCCGCGCCCGCGCCAGGGCGTCCGCAGCGCCGAAATGCCTGTAAACGAGGGCCGCCCCGGCCGGCAGCCGTCGGGCCAGAGCCTCCAGGTCACCTGACCGCCGAGGGTCGGTGAATACCAGCAGCGCCGGCAGGACCTTCCGTAGTCCTCGCCGCGCGGGTAACAACCGGGCCGTCCGTTGCAAGGTCCAGAAGCGCGAAATGATCGTCTCCCCCGCCGCCCCGACCGCAGCCTACGCCGATGTCGTGGCCCGGATCACCCGTGCCGCGCAAGCCGCCGGCCGCGAGCCGTCATCCGTGACCCTGGTGGCGGTGTCCAAGATGCAGCCTTGGAACGCGATTCAGCCGGTGCTGGACGCCGGTCAGCGGGTGTTCGGTGAGAACCGCGTGCAGGAAGGGCTGGAGCGGTGGTCGGCGCACAGGCAAGGCGTGACACTGCACCTGATCGGGCCACTGCAGACGAACAAGGCGCGCGACGCGGCGGCCAACTTCGATGTGGTCGAGAGCCTCGATCGCGATCGACTGGCGCGCGCGCTGGCGGATGCGGTGCAGAAGGAGGGCCGGCGCCCGCGATTTTATGTCCAGGTCAATACCGGGGAGGAGCCGCAGAAGGCCGGGATCATCCCGACGGAGGCCGACGCCTTCCTGGCGGCCTGCCGCGCGGTCTACGGCCTGGAGCCTCAAGGCCTGATGTGCATCCCACCGGCCGAGGAGCCGCCGGGGCCGCATTTCGCCCTGCTGGCGCGGATCGCCGCGCGCAACGGACTGACCGGGCTCTCCATGGGCATGAGCGGAGACTTCGAGACCGCGATCCGCTTCGGCGCGACCAGCGTGCGGGTGGGCTCGGCGGTCTTCGGCGCCCGGGCCTAGACGCAGATCTCCAGCGCGTCACCGGGCCTGGCGAGGCGCAGGAGAGCCTCCAGATCTGCCCGGGCGAGCGCCACGCAGCCCTGCGTCGCGGCGTAGTCCGGCCGCGCCAGATGCAGGAAGATGGCCGAACCGGCGCCGGCCACGACCGGATCATCGTTGTGACCCAGCACCACCACGAGATCGTAGACCTCGTCCTCGCGCCAGAGGGCTTCGGCGCTGGCACCGTAAGGCAGGGTTACGGGCCGGTTGTAGGCCGGGTCGAAGGGGGCGTCACACCAGCCGTCGTGCGGCGCCGTGGGGCGGGCTGGCAGGGTCGTGGCGGGTGCGGGGCCGCGGTCAGGGCGGAAGATCACTTGGCGAAATGGCCAGACACCGGCCGGCGACGCGCCGTCACCCTCGCGCTTATCGGCCGCGGAAATGACGCCAGCGGGACCCAGAGCGCAGCGCACACGCCGACCGTCGAGTTCGAGATACCCGTCAGATGTGGCCTTGAAGATCACGGGTGTCTCAAATCCCTTTGGCGCGAACGTCCCAGATGGTGTTTGTTGCGGCGCATGGCTCAACGCAAGACTCTCCTCATCGTCGACGACGACCAGGACCTTCGCGGAGCGATCGCCGAGCAACTCCAGGCCGAGGGTTTCGACATCGTCGAGGCAGCCCTGGCCGGAGACGGCGTTCGCCAGGCGCGCGAACTCAAACCTGACCTCATTCTGCTGGACGTCGATCTGCCCGATCTGGACGGTCGGGAGGCGTGCAAACGTATGCGCCAGGACGGGGTGCTGGCGCCCGTGATCATGCTGACGGCCGCCGATACCGACGAGGACGCCGTGCGCGGACTGGACTCGGGCGCCAACGACTATGTGACGAAGCCCTACAAGTTCGCCGTCCTGCTGGCCCGAATCCGTGCCCAACTGCGCGACTACGAACACTCGGAAGGGGCGATCTTCAGGCTAGGAGCCTATGAATTCCGCCCTGCGGCCAAGGTCCTGGTCGACGAGAAGGCGAAGAAGATCCGCCTGACCGAGAAGGAAACCAACATCCTGAAGTACCTCTATCGGGCCGGCGAGAAGGCCGTGTCACGCGAGGAGCTGCTGGCCGAGGTCTGGGGCTACAACGCCGGAGTCACCACCCACACGCTGGAGACTCATATCTATCGCCTCCGCCAGAAGATCGAACCGGACCCTGCGAGCCCCAGCCTGCTTCTGACGGAGGCCGGGGGATACAGGCTGGCGCCGTAGGGTTAGCTACCTCGCGTAGAACAGGCGCCCCTTACACGGGTGTGGACCGCTCATACGTTTCGTGTCGCTGTCCGAAGACGGCGAAGCTAGAGCACCAGGTCCGCCGACACCGGCGCGTGGTCGCTGGGCCGTTCCCAGGCGCGGACATCCTCGTGGATGCGGACGGCGGGCGCGCCAAGCCGGAACGCCGAATCGCGAAGGCCCGGCGTCAACAGGATGTGGTCCAGCCGCAGGCCGCGCGCGGATTGGCGAAAATCCTGGGCGCGGTAGCTCCACCAGGACGCCAGCTTTTCCGGGTCTGGCGTCGCCGCGCGCATCAGGTCGATGAAGCCCAGCGAGGCTTCCAGGGCGCGGAACGCCGCGATCTCAGCCGGCGTGTGGCTGACGATCTTGGACATGTACTTGTGGTTCCAGACGTCGAACTCACCGGGCGCGACGTTGAGGTCGCCCACGATCGCTAGCGGGGCCGCCGGATCGCGGCGGGCCATCTCGGCGGTCAACTTCTCGTAGAAATCCAGCTTGTGGTCGAACTTCGGGTTGGCAATTCGGTCCGGCGTGTCGCCTCCAGCGGGAACGTAAAAGTTCTGGATTTCGACGCCGGCCACCTTCACGCCCACACAGCGGGCATGACCCTCCCGGCAGACGTCGAGGGGCTCGGGATCCTCGATCGGTAGGCGGGATGCGATGGCGACCCCATGCCAGCCTTTCTGGCCGGCGATCTTGAGGTGCGGGAGGCCCATGTCCTGGAAGGCGGTTACCGGGAACTCGCCCTCCCGGCATTTAATCTCCTGCAGACAAAGAACATCCGGCGCCTGTTCGGCCACGAACCGGGCGACCTGCTCGGCGCGCAGGCGGACGGAGTTGACGTTCCAGGTACAGACTCGAAGGCGCATGCCCCGTGTTTCCCGCAAAAACAGGTCTTTCCCACGAAAGAAGGCCCAGGCGCTATGGCGAGCGCCTGGGCCATGTGAGTGGTCTCTCATTCCGCCGCCGGGAGGGGATCGTGTCCGGCACGGGTTCCGTCCAAACCCAACGGTTCAGACGACGTAGTGACAATATCGCCACGGTGTGACGTTTTGTCAAAGGCAAATCATGCAATCACTTGCGTGTGGTCCCGGCGCAACAGTTGGCTTGGCTCAGACCTTCCCCCGACCAGGATTCTTTGGCCGCGGATCCTTCAAGATGAACAGCGATCGCTCCAGGCCTGCAGCCCGCTGAAGGTCGAGAAGCTGAACGCGGGTCGGGCGGCCCTGGGCGTCGGTGACTGTCCAGCCCGCCAGCGCCAACGGCGCATCCGTGAAGGTAAGAGTGATCGATCCCGCCGTTTCCTTGCGCCCATCGCGGGCGGTGACGGAAAAACCGTCGGCCATTCGGGAGACCTTGCTGATGGTCACGCCCCGGTCCAGCCGGATGGTTCGGGCCAGGAACAGCGACAAGGGGGTCGCGGAGAGCGGGTACTGATCGAAGGTCTTCAGCCGCCTGTCCTGAACGGAGACCACGCCGCCATCCGACACGACCAGCAGCCCTGAGGGCGCATCGTAGGCAAACCGCGCCTTGCCTGGTCGCTTCAGATATAGGGAGCCCGTCGTCGCGCGGCCGCGGGCGTCGGTTTGCCGGAACCGGCCCTTGGCCTCGGCAAGGCCCTCAAGATAGGCGACGGCGCGATCCACCGACGCCTTGTCCTGCGCGGAAAGTGCGGCTTGGGCGCGCGACGCCGGGGCGGCCGCGACCGCAACGGCGACGGCGACGGCGCTGGAGAAGGTTCGGCGGGTGAAGGACATGCGTGGCTCCGTATCGCATCCACACACTACCGCGCCAGCGCGGCGGTTTTTTGGCCAGCTGCAACGTCCCGTTCCGGCCGGACGTTCCGAGCCGGATGACCATGCTGGAAAGCCTGAGACGCCGCGCCGTCTTCGCCGAGGCCGAGGGCGACACCGAGACTGCCACGATCTTGCGGGACGCCGCGGACCGGATGGAGCAAGGCGACAGCCGGATCCATGAACAACAGCCGGGCCGGATGGGCCTGGGATCGAGCCAGGAGCGTTACGCCAAGACGCCCGCGAAACCGCGCCCGCGCAAGCCCGACCCGATGACCCGCAATCACAGCACAAGCGGCCGGCGACGCCGCGAAAGCTGAGCCGAAGACGCCGGCGCCTCAGGGTGCGGCGCTGACCAGGATCTCGCGCTTGCCGGCGTGGTTGGCGGGGCCGACAACGCCTTCCTGCTCCATCCGCTCCATCAGCGAAGCGGCGCGATTGTAGCCGATCTGCAGCCTGCGCTGGATGTAGCTGGTGGAGGCCTTGCCGTCGCGGGTGACCACGGCCACGGCGCGATCGTAGAGGTCATTGCTCTCGCCGTCGCCTCCGCCGGAGCCAGGCTCGCCGCCGTCCTCATCCTCATCGCCCCCGGCGGTGACCTCGTCGAGATAGCTGGGCGTGCCCTGGTCGCGCAGGAACTTGGCCACCGCCTCG
>JANPKX010000480.1:0-2857 GCA_031426235.1 Alphaproteobacteria bacterium
CGCGGCGAGGGCGAGGATCCGCTGGGCAAGGTGCAGCGGGTGGCCGCGGAGTGGCCGCTGGGCAAGCCCGACATGATCCTGGACATTCCGGCCTTCAAGGTGCCGGCATCCGGGGTCGTGGACTATCAGCGCCCGTTTACCCCCAACACCCTGACCGAAGGCCGCTGGATCCGCGCCTCGACCGTCAAGCCGGGCGACCGCCAGGCCGTCCACCACATCCTGACCGGCTGGATGAAGGACGTGCCGGCCGCCGGCCAGACCTCTTCGGAAACCCGCTGGCGCGGGTCGGTGGGCGGCTATGCCGTCGGCGCGGAGTCCAACATCTACGCCGGCGACGTTGGCACCTACCTGCCGGCTGGCGGCGCGGTGGGTTACCAGATGCACTATACGCCCTACGGCAAGGAGACGGTCGATAAGTCCCAGATCGGCGTCTACTTCCGCAACGACATGCCCAAGTACATCATGCGCGGCGTGGTGGTGATCGACGCCACCATCGAAATTCCGGCCAACACAGCGCGCCACAAGGAAGTGGCCTATGTGGAATTCCCCAACGACGCGCTGCTCTACTCGGCCTTCCCGCACGCCCATTACCGCGCCTATGCCAATGACTTGTGGCTCCAGACGCCGGACGGCAAGAAGACCCTGTTGATGAGCATGCCGCGCTACGACTTCAACTGGCAGCGCTCCTATACATTCGCCGAGCCGATCCGCATTCCAGCGGGCTCGCGGCTGATCGCGCACTACACCTACGACAATTCCAAGAGCAATCCAGCCAACCCCGATCCCAATATCAAGGTGACCTGGGGCGAACAGTCTAACGAGGAGATGCTGTTCACCTCGCTCAGCTTCCGCTGGTTGGACGAAACTGCGGCCAAGCAGATCGACAGCGACGCCCGCTTCGCCCAGACCCGGATGCTAGGCATGCTTGACGACAGCATCGACGGCAAGCTGCAGAAGGCCGAACTGAAAGGCCGCATGGGTGAAATGATCGGCAAGTATTTCGCCATGCTCGACAAGAACGGCGACCAGGCTCTGGATCGCGCCGAACTGGTGGCGGCCCAGGCCCTGATGGGCAACCGCCGCCGCAGCTCGGAGACGGTGGACGGCCCCTCGGCCAACACGCCGCTCGGCGGACGCTAGCGCTGCGTCCGGTTCCCGCCAGCGGCGGCGCCGGGCCTGTGGTTTCTCTCGGTGGCGGCCTGTCGCCGCCGAGGGGATATCCGGATGCTGAAGTTGACTACCGTGGCGCTGTCCGCAGCTCTGGGCCTGGCCTCTGGCGCTGCGGCGGAGCCGAGGCCCGGCGTTGAGCCTGACCGCATCGCGTGGCAGCGGACCGACGCTGCCGGTACAAAGTTCGCCCTGCTTGACGGCGTGCGCGACAAGGCGGGCGTCAGCTTCACCTACGCCTTCTTCATTCCGGCCGGTTTGTGGGATGCGCCGCACGCGCACAGCGCCGATGCCCGCGTCTTCGTCGCGAAGGGCGTCCTGTGGCTCGGCTACGGCGATGTGCTCGATAAGGACAAGGCGGTCGCCTATCCCGCTGGCAGCTATGTGCTCGTCCCGGCCGGCGCCCGGCACTTCGACGGGTCGGACCGCGAGACGGTGATCTACGGCGTCGCGGTGGGGCCTTGGAGCACCACATATTTGGCCGGGGCCGCACCGTCGGCGGGAACGGTCTCAGGTCCCGCGACGCCCTCGAAGTGAGCGGCCCGGCGGCAGGGGCGGTCGGCATGGCGATGCCGCGCGCACCCGGCATTCAGTGATAAGCGGCGGAGTCGGCGCTACGCAGCTAACGCCCCGCCGTCTCCTGCGCGTAGCCGAGCTGTTCGTTCAGCCGGTCCAATACCGTGATCGCCGCCTCAGGGATCACCGTGCCCGGGGTGAAGACCGCCGCGACGCCCATGTCCTCCAGCGCCTGGAAGTCCTCGGGCGGGATCACGCCGCCAACGAAGACCAGGATGTCGGGACGGCCCAACCGCGCCAGTTCCGCCTTGAGTTCGGGCACCAGGGTCAGGTGGCCGGCGGCCAGCGAACTGGCGCCCACCGCGTGGACCCCAGCCTCCACGGCTTCGGTGGCGGCCTCGGCCGGAGTCTGGAAGAGGTCGCCGATCTCGACGTCGAAGCCGAGGTCCGCGAACCCTGAGGCAATGACCTTCTGGCCCCGGTCATGACCGTCCTGGCCCATCTTGGCGACCATCAGGCGCGGTTTGCGCCCGTCGGCCTGGGTGAAGGCCTGGGCCATCGCGCGGGCGCGTTCCGTGGCCGGTGTCGCGCCCGATTCGCGCAGATAGACGCCCTGCACCGCATTGGCGCGGGCCTGGTGGCGGCCGAACACCTTTTCCAGCGCGAAGCTGATCTCGCCCACCGTCGCCTTGGCGCGCGCCGCCTCGACAGCCAGGGCCAACAGATTGCTGTCCCCCGCCGCGCCGGCGGTAAGCGCGTCGAGCGCTGCGGCGACCGATTGCGGGTCGCGCTCCGCCTTCAGGCGGCGAAGCTTGTCGAGCTGGGCATTGCGGACGGCGGTGTTGTCGACCTTCAGTACGGGGATCTGGTCGGGCGTGTCGGGTCGGTAGCGATTGACGCCCACCACGCTCTGCTTTCCGGAATCGATGCGGGCCTGGGTCCGCGCCGAGGCTTCTTCGATGCGACGTTTGGGCAGGCCTTCCTCAATGGCCTTGGCCATGCCGCCCAGGGCCTCGACTTCAGCGATGTGGGTCAGGGCGCGGCTCGCGAGTTCGGCCGTCAGGGACTCGACGTAGTAGGAACCGCCCCACGGGTCGACGACCCGGTTCTGGCCGCTTTCCATCTGCAGGAACAACTGGGTGTTGCGGGCGATACGCGCGGAGAAATCGGTCGG
>JANPKX010000481.1:0-8611 GCA_031426235.1 Alphaproteobacteria bacterium
CCCGCGAGCGGGGGAGGAGCGGTCTGCGCCTCGCTCCTCCCCTGTTGCGAAGACGACGGGGGCGGGGGACCGCGAAGCGGTGGAGGGGGCGTCGAACATCAACATGTCTCCTCAGCGGATCGGTTGGTGGACGGTGACCAGCTTGGTGCCGTCTGGGAAGGTGGCCTCGACCTGGACGTCGTGGATCATCTCGGCGATGCCCGCCATGACCTGGGCCCGGCCGATCACGTGGGCGCCGGCTTCCATCAGGTCGGCGACGGATCGGCCGTCTCGGGCGCCTTCGACGACGAAATCGGTGATCAGGGCGATCGCCTCCGGGTGGTTCAGCTTCACGCCGCGCGCCAGCCGGTTGCGCGCCACCTGGGCGGCCATGGCGACCAGCAGCTTGTCCTTTTCGCGCGGGGTCAGGTTCACTCAGAGCCTCCAGACGCGGGGCAGAGGCGCACCGCCCCGCAGCAGCTCGATAGCGGGCAGGAGCCGTTGGCGCAGGGCAAAGCCATCGGTCGCTACAACGCGGGCGAACAGCCGGCCGGCGAAGGCGCTGGCGCCTCCGGTCGGACCCAGCAGCGTCCGCAGCGGCGTCAGCAGCGTGGGGGCGTCGTCGGCGACCAGCAGCAACGAGGCGAAGGCGAGGTGGCCGTTGAGGGTCGCCGCAGCGCCCGCGATCTCGGCGATCCGGCCCTCCATCCTCAGGTCGTCGGCGAACATAATCTGACCTTCGCGCCGCACGCGCCACCGGTCTCTCAGGGTTCCGTGGTTCACCCGCTCGGCCATGGCCGTCCGCCCGAGGACCACGGCCTCGACGGCCAGCAGTTGGGCCCCTTCCGCCAAATCGACGTCCAGACGTCTCGACAGAGCGCCCCCGTCGAACAGGATCGTCTCCTGCGGCAGCCAATCGATCCGCGCGCCCTCGCCAGCCGTCAGGGCGACGGCGATCTCAGCGACCCCGTCACGGGCGCGATAGACCTTCTCGCAGGCCTGGGTCGTCAAGGTGAGGCGCGCCCCGGGGCCGACTTCGGCGCGCCAGTCGAGGCGGTCGCCGCCGGTGACGCCGCCGGAGCTGTTGATCAGCACGGCCTCAAGCCCCTCGGCGGCGGCGTCGCGCGGCAGTCGGATCTTGCCGCACCCCTCCTGATGGAGGCGCACCAGCCGCGTCGCGCCCTGGCATGCCCCGGCCGCGATTCGCCCCGCGCCCCGGGCGCGTTGCAGGATGGGCAGTTCCGGTAAGGCGGCAGGCCCCTGGATCATCGGCTCACCGTGGGGTGGTCGTTTGCGCTGTCCACACAACGCTGGCGCCCGGCCCCGCGTCAATCGCGGGCGCCCGTAATTTGGGCGCCGCGCACACGCGGGGAAGACTTGGCCCTTCAGCTTTTGTTGCCAAGTTGGGCGTCTAGGATCACTCTCCGAACTCAAAGGTCCTGCGCCGGCGAGCCCGCGCAGGGCCTTTTCGACTCTGGAGGTTGTGCTTCCCATGTCCGGCAACAGGACATCCCACATCCGCATCACCTCGCACCCGGGCGCGGGCGCGACCAATCGCTTCCCGATCCGCTGGGACGCCCAGACCGCTCGCGAGCGCGGCCCAGTCCTGGCCACGGCGAACACCGGCACGGACCGCAACGCCATCGGGGCGCACGGCGGCGCCTATTCGGTCTATCGCGCGCTGGCGGTGGCGTCCGGCGCCATGGACCCCATGGTCCGTCCTGAGCTGGTCAACACCCACCCGGTCGTCCCGGTCGGCCCACATCCGCAGTGGTCCGAACCCGGGAAAATCGTCTCGCTCGACCCCTGGGGTGCGCGGATCGCCGAGGACTTCGCCGCCGAGATCGCCGAAGGCGTCGATGTCCGCCCGACCATCGCGGTCACCAAGGCCCGGATCACCTTGCCGGAAATTGCCGAGGCCATGCGGGCTGGGAGGCTGAAGGCCGACGGCGCTGTGCTGCACGAGACCGGCGATGTGGCGGTGACAAAGGCCGCCCTGGATCCCGTCTGGCACCTGCCGGGCGTTGCCGCCCGCTTCGGGGTGGAGGAACAGCAACTTCGCCGCGTGCTGTTCGAACAGACCGGCGGCATGTATCCGGAACTGGTGACCCGGCCCGACCTGCAGGTCTTCCTGCCGCCGATCGGGGGCATCACCCTCTACATCTTTGGAGATCCTTCCAAGCTGGGCGACGCGCGCGTGCCGCTGACCTGTCGGGTGCACGACGAGTGCAACGGCTCGGACGTCTTCGGCTCCGACATCTGCACGTGCCGGCCCTATCTCACCCACGGGATCGAAGAAGCGACGCGGAGCGCCCAGGCCGGCGGTACGGGACTGATTGCCTACAACCGCAAGGAGGGCCGGGCGCTGGGCGAGGTGACCAAGTTCCTGGTGTACAATGCCCGCAAGCGCCAGCCCGGCGGGGACCAGGCGGCCACCTATTTCGAGCGCACCGAGTGCGTCGCCGGGGTGCAGGACGCCCGTTTCCAACAGCTGATGCCGGACGTGATCCACTGGCTGGGCATCCGGCGGATCGACCGCTTCGTCTCGATGTCGAACATGAAGTACGACGCCCTGGTCGCGGGCGGCGTCGAGATCGGCGAGCGCGTGCCAATCCCCGATGACCTCGTGCCCGATGACGCCAACGTGGAGATGGAAGCGAAGAAGGCGGCTGGCTACTTCACGCCCGAGGGCGCGCCCTCCGACGACGACCTGAAGAAGGTCGGAGGCCGCGACCTCAAGGCATTTTGATTGGCCGGGACCCTGTCCGACGAGGCCGTCGCCCGGTCATGGCTCTCCGCCGCCGCCGTGCGCACGCGGGCCAACGAGATGCTGGCCATTGCCCTCGACGGTGGCCTGGCGGCGTGGCGGGTAGACCTGTCCCGCCTGGAGGCCGCCGCCGATCTTACTGCTGAGACGGTGCGGCTGAACTATCCCGACCTCAATGTACCCTTCCACGCGCGCTGGCGGCACTTCACGGCCAAGGGCCGCGATCTCTGGACGGAGCTCGATCTGCCTGGCGATCTGGCGGCGCGCGGGCGGGCCGCGTTCGACCTGGTGATCCCGTCGGTGCTGCTGGATGCGGGCGCAGGCGCGGCCTGGCGCTACCGCGATGCGGCTACGGGCACCGAGCTGGGCCGGTCCGAAGGCCTGGGCGTGGCCTCGCTGCGGCTGTTCGCGTCGGGCGCGATGTCGTCGGATCCGGGCGATCCGCTGCGCGCCGACAACCTTGCGGCGGTGACCGCGCAGTCCCTCGCCGAGGCGTTCCAGGTCACGGACGCCAACCCGCTGGTCGGCCTGGAGGGCCGGGCGGCGCTGTTGCGGCGGCTGGGTGAGGCGGTCGGGCGGCCCGGCGCCCTGTTCGACATCATGGCCCGGCATGCGCGGGACGGGCTGCTGCCGGCGCCGGTGATCCTGGATCTTTTGCTGCAGGCGCTGGGGCCCATCTGGCCGGGCCGGCTTACGCTGGGCGGCGTGCCGCTGGGCGACTGCTGGACGCATCCGGCGGTGCGCGGGTACGTGCCGCTGCACAAGCTCAGCCAGTGGATGGCCTATTCCCTGATCGAGCCGCTGGAGGCCGCCGGAGTCATCGTCACCGAAATCGACGGGCTGACCGGCCTGGCAGAGTACCGGAACGGGGGCCTGTTCGTGGATACCGGGGTGCTTGTGCTGAGCGATCCTGAGGATGCCGGTCGCGCGCATGGGGTGGACAGCCCGCTGGTCGTCGGCTGGCGGTCACTGACCGTGGCGCTGCTGGACAGGCTGGCGCCGATGGTGCGCGAGCGGCTGGGCGTGACGGCGGACGTATTTCCGCTGGCGCGGGTCCTGGAGGGCGGCTCATGGGCCGCCGGCCGCAGGATCGCGCGCGAGCGCCGCGCAGACGCCAGCCCGCCCCTCACCCTCATGAGCGACGGCACCGTTTTCTGAAGAGGAGGCTCAGGCATGGCTCGAGCAATCAAGGGCGTCACGGTCGTCGACCATCCCCTGGTCCGGCACAAACTGACTCTGATGCGCAAGCGCGACACCTCCACCAAGGGTTTCCGCCAACTGCTGCGCGAGATCAGCGCCCTGCTTTGCTACGAGGTGACCCGCGACCTGCCGCTTGAGGACGTGGAGATCGAGACGCCGCTGACGACCATGCGGGCGCCCCAGCTGGCCGGCAAGAAACTGGTGTTCGCGCCGGTCTTGCGCTCAGGGATGGGCATGCTGGAGGGCATGCTTGACCTGGTGCCGGCGGCCCGCGTCGCCCACATCGGCCTCTACCGCGACCCGGCGACGCTTCAGTGCGTGGAGTACTATTTCAAGGCGCCGGCCGACATCGCCGAGCGCGAGGTGGTGGTGATCGACCCCATGCTGGCGACCGGCAACACCGCCATCGCCGCCATGGACCGGCTACTCGAGGCCGGCGCCCGTTCGATCCGCATGACGTGCCTGCTGGTCTCGCCCGAGGGGTTGTCGAAGTTTCAGGGCCACCATCCCGGCGTTCGAATCTGGACGGCCGCCATCGACGAGCGGCTGAACGACCATGGCTACATTCTGCCGGGCCTGGGGGATGCGGGCGACCGGATGTACGGCACCCGCTGAGGGGTCACAGCAGCGGTTTCTGCGATGGATTGCCCTGCAAACGGGCGCCACGGGTCGGATATGCCCTGAAGCGGGGCGATCTTTGGTTGTCGCTGTCTCGGCGACGTCTTCGCGTTGCCGAACGCTGCTGCCGGGTCAGAGTGGTGAGGCCCTCTCAGGGCGTTCTCCTTCCTCGACTTCGGCCCGCGCGCTGCGCGGGCCTTTTTCGTGGCGAAAAGCTTTGGTGCGTCAGGTCGTCGGAACCCGCGGCTGGGGTGACACGCGCCAGATGATTCCGCCCACATCGTCGGCGACCAGCAGCGCGCCCTTGGCGTCGACGGTCACGCCGACCGGGCGGCCCTGAATCTTGTCGTCCTTGTTCAGGAACCCGGTCAGGAAGCTGGCGGCTGGCATCTGCGCGCGTCCGCCGGCAAAGGGGATGAACATGACCTTGTAGCCGCTCAGCGGCTTGCGGTTCCAGGACCCGTGCTGGCCGACGAACGCGCCGCCACGATAGGCGGGGCCGAAGGCGTCCGAGCGATAGAAGGTCAGGCCCAGCGAGGCGGTGTGCGCGCCCAGGCCGTAGTCGGGCGCCAGCGCCGAGGCGACCAGCGCCGGGTTCTGCGGCTTGACCCGGACATCGACGTTCTGGCCCCAGTAGCTGTAGGGCCAGCCGTAGAAGCCGCCATCCTTGACGCTGGTCAGATAGTCGGGCGGCACGTCGGCGCCGATCTCGTCGCGCTCGTTCGACACCGTCCACATCACGCCGGTGGTCGGTTCGAAGTCGAGGCCGTTGGGATTGCGGATGCCGCTGGCGAAGATGCGCCCCTTGGCGGTGGCGACATCGTATTCCCAGATCGCCGCGCGGCCGGTTTCGTTCTCAAGCCCGTTCTCGCCGATGTTAGAGTTCGACCCGACAGTGGCGTAGAGTTTGGCGCCGTCGGGACTGGCCACGACGTTCTTGGTCCAGTGGTGGTTGATCGGCGGCCCGGGCAGGTCGAACACCTTGGTGCCCGCGCCGGGGACAGCCGTGGCGCCCGGCGCATAGGGGAAGGCCACGACGCCGTCGGAATTCGCGACATAGAGCAGGCCGCCGATCAGGGTCATGCCGAAGGGCTGCTTCAGCCCGGTGGCGAAATCAGTCTTGATCTCCGCCACGCCGTCGCCGTTGGCGTCGCGGAGCAGGACGATCTTGTTGGCGCTGGGCTTCACCGAACCGACCTTCTTCATCAGCATCTTCTGGAAGAAGCCCTTGATGCCTTGGTTCGACTTGTCGGCAGGGCTGGGCTCGGTGGCCGACAGCGCGGCCAGGACGTCGCCGTTCGGCAGCACCAAGAGCCATCGCGGGTGGTCCAGGCCCTCGGCAAAGCGCGTCACGGCGAACCCGGCGGGAGCCCTGGGCGACGCGCCGGCCGGCCAGCCGACGACGTCGGGCACGCCCACCATCGGGATCAAACTGGACTTGGGCGCCGCCAGCTTGGGGTCAGGGCCGAAACCCACCAGCGGATCCTTGGAGCCCGCGGCGGAACAGGCGGAGAGCGCTAGGGTCGCGACGACAGGCCAGACCAGTTTCATGCGGTATCTCCCGAGGTGTCCTGCACCAACGCTAACGCAAGGGCGCCGTTGCGTCGCCGGCTGAAAGCAGGTGCAGTGGCGAGCCTTCTGCCGGAACCGGACCCGCCATGGACCTGACGCTGACGCCCGAACTCGCCGCCTTTCGCGATGAGGTGCGCACCTTTCTCGCCGCGCACGAGGGCGAGCACGAGGGGGGCGCGCCGAAAGACCCGAAAGCCTGGCAGAAGACCTTGATCGCCCACGGCTACGCGGCCCGCACCATCCCCAAGGCCTATGGCGGCTATGGCGCCCAGCCGGACATCCTGAAGTCGCGGATCATCGCCGAGGAATTCATCGCCGCGAGCGCGCCTCGGGGCATGAGCGGGCAGGGCATCGCGATGCTGGTCCCCACCCTGCTGGAGGTGGGTTCGGAGGAACAGAAAACCCGCTGGATCCCGCCGACCCTGAGCGGCGAAATTCTGTGGTGCCAGGGCTACTCCGAGCCCGGCGCCGGCTCGGACCTGGCCAACCTGCAGACCAGGGCAGTCGAGGATGGCGACGACTTCGTCATCAGCGGCTCGAAAATCTGGACCAGCACGGCGATGCAAGCTCAGATGATGTTCTGCCTGGTGCGCACCGAGCCTCTGGCGGCCAAGCACGAGGGGATTTCGTACCTGCTGTTTCCGATGTCGACGCCCGGCATCGAGGTGCGGCCGCTCAAGACCATGACCGGCCAAGCCGAGTTCAACGAGGTCTTTTTCACCGACGTGCGCGTGCCCAAGGCCAATGTGGTCGGCGGGCGCGGGCGCGGCTGGTTCGTCGCCAACACCACGCTCAAGCACGAGCGCGGCATGCTGGGCGATCCGAACGCCACCGAGGCGCGGCTCAAGGCGCTGGCCGAGGTGATGACGACCGAGAGGGTCGACGGCGAGCGCATCATCGACAACCCGATCTTCCGCGACCGGTTGATGCAGCTCCAGGCCCGGGTGCTGTCGATGAAGTTCAACGGACTGCGCACCCTGACCGACGACACGGCAGGGCTGGCGCGGATGATCGTCAAGCTGCAAGGCTGCGAGCTCAACCACCAGCTGGCGGCCCTGGCCATCGACGCCCTGGGCGAGCTGGGCATCCTCTACCAGGACGGGCCGCACCTGCGGGCCAAGGGCCGCTGGCAGTGGAACTACATGTTCGACCTAGGCCTGATCATCGGCGGCGGCACGGCGCAGATCCAGAAGAACATCATCTCAGAACGCGGGCTGGGCATGCCGCGCGAACCCAAGGTCGTGGAGGCCTGACGCCATGCGGTTCGCCCTATCCGAAGACCAGACCCTACTGCAGGACAGCGTGAACCGGACCCTGGCCGACCTTGTCCCCCTCGAGCGCGTGCGCCGGTTCGCGGATGGCGATCAGGCGACAGCGCCGGATATCTGGGCCGGGCTGGCTGACCTGGGACTGCCCGGCCTGATGATCCCCGAGGAGCATGGGGGCCTGGGGCTTGGGATGGTGGAGGCAGCCTTGGCGGCCGAGGCGCTGGGCCGGGTGACCGCGCCAACGCCGTTTCTAGGTTCTGGCGTGCTCGCTCCGCTGGCCCTGACGCTGGCCGGCACCGCGGAGCAGCGCGCGCGCTGGTTGCCGAAGCTGGCGTCGGGCGAGGCGACGGCCGGCGCGGCGATTTCCGAGGGCGTGGCCGGCGCGCGGGACGGGGCCGGCGTCACGGCAGGTAGCGGGCGGCTGAACGGCAAGGCGCTGTTCGCACTGGACGCCGCGAGTGCTGACCTGCTGATCGTGGGCGACCGGGCCGGCGGATTGAACCTGGCGCTGACAGCCAGCCGGACCCAACCCATGCCCGGCATCGATGCGACGCGCCCGTTGTGGGAACTGACCTTCGAGGATGCGCCCGCCCAGGCGCTGGCCTCCAACATGGCCTTGGAGCGGCTGCGCGACGCGGCCTGGATCGTGTTGGCCGCCGACACCCTGGGCGCGGCCCAGGGCATGCTGGACAAGGCCGTTGCCTACGCGAAGGAACGCAAGCAGTTCGGCCGCACCATCGGTTCGTTCCAAGCCGTCAAGCATCTGTGCGCCGAGATGGCCGCTGAACTGGAGCCGGCCCGGGCCCTGGTCTGGTACGCCGCCTACGCCTTCGACCATGTCCCGGAAGAGGCCGCGCTGATGGCGGCCCACGCCAAGGCCCACACGTCGGAGATCGGCCGCTTCATCGCCCGCACGGCCACCGAGGTGCACGGCGGCGTCGGCATGACGGACCTGCTGGGCCTGCACTACGCGTTCAAGCGGATCGGCCAGAACCGCCAACTGCTGGGCGGGCCGGAACGGGTGCGGGAAATCGCCGCGCGGCTGCAGGGCCTCGCCGCCTAGGCCCGAACGGCGGGCGACCTGGCCGCCCACGGTCGGGCGAGTTCCAGTTGGTAGGCGAGTTGGAACAGCAGTCCCTCCTGACCGGCTCGCGCGGCGAACATCGTGCCGACAGGCAGCCCGCCTGGGGTCCAGTTCAGCGGCACG
>JANPKX010000482.1:0-1786 GCA_031426235.1 Alphaproteobacteria bacterium
GACCGCCCGCCGAAGAGCGGGGGCTGGAGGGGGCAAGCCTCAGGCGCTGCGGCCGGCGGTTCGCCAGTCACAGCCTGGAGCCCGCCCCCTCCACCCCCGGCTCTTCCGCCGGCGCGAGGCCGGCGTCGGCCGGCGGTCCCCCACCCGCCAACGCAGCCGCGATGGGGGGGGTAAGGTCACGCCTGCAGAAACGCGGTAATGGCCCGATAGGCGGCCCGATCCTGGATCATGAACATGTGGCCCCCCTCGAACCACTGCAGCTCAGAGCCTGGGATGCGCGCGGCCATTTTTACCTGAGCGGCCGGCAAGGCCACGCCATCGTAGCGGCCGGCGGCGATCAGGGTGGGGCAGGCGATGTTGGGCAGCCGGTCCCAGGTGTCGTGCGCGGCGCGGGCCTCGAGCTGGCGGAACGCGCCGCGCGCCCGGCCGGGCTCGTCACGATAGGGATCGGCGGCGGCCATCTGGACGAACTTGGCGTGGTCGTCGGGGTTGGCGGCCGCCCAGGCGGCGTCGCGGCGGGTGTCGCTGATCGGGATCATGTGGCGGGCGCGGGCCTCGCCGGTCAGGTGTCCGATCTCGTGGAAGGGGTAGGAGGCCCCGCCAGCGCCCCCGGGCGAGGTGCAGGCCAGGACCAGGCGCGTGACCTTCGCTGGATTCCGCAGCGCCAGCTCCTGGGCCACCATGCCGCCGAACGAGACCCCGACCACCCGGGCCTCAGCCCAGCCGACATGATCCATCAGCGCGGCGGCGTCGTCCGCGTACCGGGCCATGGAATAGGGCTCGTCCGGCTTTTCGGTGCGCCCCAGGCCCCGCTGGTCGTAGGCCAGGAGGTCGAAGGCCTTGGCCAGTGACGAGGCGAAGACGTTCGGCTGCACGCGCAGGTCGCCCCCGGTGCCGGAGATGAACAAGAGCGGCGGGCCCTCGCCGGCGCGCTCGAAGTACAGGTTCAGGTCCGGGAGGGGCGCGTGGGGCATGGTCCCACGTTAGCGCAGGCGGAGCGGATGGCCACCTTTCGAAGGGTAGTAATCAACGGGCCACTCGCGCCAATCGCCTCCCGGCTCGGAGCGGGACGTTTAGACGCTTGACTCATATCAACGCGCTGCCCCGAGCCGCGCCATAATGCTCGGGGGTGTCATCAGGAGTCGTCAATGAAAATGATCCCCGCGCTACTGGCCGCCGCCGCGCTCTGCTCGGCGCCCGCCTTCGCTCAAGACCATAGTGACCACAAGAACCATCAACCGGCCGGGACGTCCTCGATGGACATGTCCAAGTTGACGCCTGAGGAGATGCACAAGCACTGCTCGACGATGATGGGCGCCAAGATGCAAGGGGCGCCCAAGCACGACCACTCGGCGGACAAGCTGGGGCACGCCTCGGCGATGAAGAAGCCCACCGAGGCTGAAATGAAAGCCATGCACGAAAAGTGCGCAGCGGTAATGGCCCAGGGCAAGAAGCCCTAGGCTCAAGACTCATCGAGGCCCGCGGAGCTTTGTCCATCCAGGGGCGTCCCCTCTTCGCCTCAGAAGGATCTGCGTCGCGGGATCCGACTTGGCGCTGGAGCCCTGGGATACTGCAGCACGAACGCGCGCGGGAGAGGTCATCGATCCGCCGCGCCTGCAGCACGAGTTCCCGCCGACGCGGGAACGAGCGGTGAGGGGGCCGCCCTAGAACGGTGTCTCGTCGTCGGTGATTTCGTCCGGGGCCTTAGGCTTCTTGGCCGGCGCTTTCTTCGTAGCGGCCTTCGTCTTGGCCGCAGGCTTGGCGGCGGCCTTGGCCTTGCGGACCG
>JANPKX010000483.1:0-3978 GCA_031426235.1 Alphaproteobacteria bacterium
GGTCGGGCTGGTGAGCAGGATCGGGGTATCGCCGGCCTGCGCCGCGCGCTCGAAGGTCTCGCGGACGTTGCGGATGAATTCCTGCAGCTTGGAGGGCGCCAGCGCGAGCTGCTTCTCCTCGCCGCCGCCCACCAGGGCGTCCGCGAAGGTCTGCTCCCACTCGCCCGACATGGTGACGATCGGCAGGGCCCCGTCGTCGCCGCGGTAGGCGTAGCAGAGCTGCTTGCCCAGCCGCGCTCGGACCTGTTCCACCAGCAGCAGGATCGAGGAGGTGTGCGGGGCGGCCTCGCCCATGCCTTCCAGGATGGCCGGCAGGTCGCGCACCGAAATGCGCTCGCGCAGCAGCGACTGAAGCACCCGCTGGACCGTGGTGGCGGTGATGACGCTGGGGATCAAATCGTCGGCCAGCTTCTTCTGCTCGGCCGGCAGGTCCTTCAGGAGCTTCTGGACCTCGGCGTACGACAGCAGGTCCGGCATGTTCTCCTTGAGGATCTCGGTCAGGTGGGTGGTGAGCACCGTGGCCGGATCGACGATGGTGTAGCCGCGGAAGGTGGCCTCCTCGCGCAGGCCGTCGTCGATCCAGGTGGCGGGCAGACCGAAGGCCGGCTCCTTGACGTGCTCGCCGGGCAGCTCCACCTGGCCGCCGCGCGGGTCCATCGCCATCAGCTGGCCGATCCGAACCTCGCCGGCGCCGGCCTCCATCTCCTTGATCCGCAGGCAATAGCCCATGGACGGCAGGCGCATGTTGTCGAGGATGCGGACGCTGGGCATGACGAAGCCGTAGTCGGCGGCCAGGGTGCGGCGCAACGCCTTGATCTGATCGGTGAGCCGGCGGCCCTCAAGGTCGTTGATCAACGGCAACAGGCCATAGCCCAGCTCGATCTTGATCTCGTCGATGGCCAGGGTCTGGCTGATCGGCTCGTCCTCGGCCTGGGTCGGCGCTTCCACGGCCTCGACCACCGCGGGCTGCGACGCGGTCTTGGACCGCCGCCAGGCCAGGGTTCCGGCCCCGATCGAGAGCAGGGCAAAGGGGATGATCGGCATGCCAGGCACGATGGCCAGCACGCCCGCGGCGGCGGAGACCATGCCCAGGCTGATCGGGTTGGTGGCCAGCTGGGTGACCAGCGCCTTGTCCGCCGCGCCGTCGACCCCGGCCTTCGAGACCAGGAAGCCCGCGGCGATCGAGATGATCAGGGCCGGGATCTGGCTGACCAGGCCGTCGCCGATGGACATGATCGTATAGGTCGAGAACGCCTCGCCCAGCGGCACCTTGTGCTGCAGCACGCCGATCAGGATACCGCCGACCACATTCACCGCCAGGATGACGAGGCCGGCGATGGCGTCGCCGCGGACGAACTTCGAGGCGCCGTCCATGGCGCCGAAGAAGGTGCTCTCCTGCTCAAGCTCCTTGCGCCGGACGCGGGCCTCGTCCTGGTCGATCAGACCGGACGACAAGTCGGCGTCGATCGCCATCTGCTTGCCGGGCATGGCGTCGAGGGTGAAGCGGGCCGCCACTTCGGCGATCCGGCCCGAGCCCTTGGTGATCACCACGAAGTTCACCACCACCAGGATGATGAACACGATCACGCCGATGGCGAAATTGCCGCCCATCATCAGCTTGCCGAACGTCTCGATCACGGCGCCGGCCCCGTGCACGCCCTCGTGGCCGTGACTGAGGATCAGCCGGGTCGTGGCGATGTTGAGGGCCAGTCGAAAGAGCGTCGCCACCAGCAGCACGGTCGGGAAGGCCGTGAAGTCCAGTGGCCGCTTCAGCAGCAGCGACGTCATCAGGATCAGGATCGACATGGCGATCGAGATCGAGAGCAGCCCGTCCAGCAGGAACGCCGGAATGGGCACGATCAGCAGGACGACGATGCCCACGACGGCCAGCGCCAGCATCACCTCGCCGCGCGCCAGCCATCCCCAGACCTGGCCGGGAGAGGGCGCGGTGTCGAACCGGTAAGCTTCAGCCATCAGACGGCCGTCACGCTAAGTTCCTCCCCCCTCGGGGGAGGTGGCGCGAAGCGCCGGAGGGGGCGGCAGGCCGTCATGCCGCGCTTTGCCCCATCTGGGGGGCGGGCACGGCGACGCCGGCCTCGCCGTACTCCTTCAGCTTGTTGCGCAGCGTGCGGATCGAAATGCCCAGGATGTTGGCCGCGTGGGTGCGGTTGCCGAAGCAGTGTTCCAGGGTGTCGATGATCAGCTGCTGCTCCATCTCCGAGACCGTCTGACCGACGAAGGCGCGGCTGGCGGTGTCAGCGGCGACGGCGGCGGCCTGGGCGGTGCGGGCGTGGGCGTCGGACGGCGACAACGGCTGGCCGTCGGGCAGGCGGATGGCGTGCTCGTCGATCTCCGCGCCGGGCGCCAGCAACACCGCGCGGTGCATGGCGTTTTCCGGCTCCCGCACATTGCCGGGCCAGCGGTGGCCGGTCAGCCGGCGCCGCGCCTCGGCGCTCAGGGGTTTTGCCGGCACGCCGTTGGCTGCGGCGTACTTCTTGATGAAGAATTCCGACATGGCGATCACGTCCCCCGGCCGCTCCCGCAGCGGGGGCAAGCGAAGGTTCACGACGTTCAGGCGGTACAGAAGGTCCTCGCGGAACGTGCCGTCCTTCACCGCCTGGGTCAGGTCGCGGTTCGAGGTGGCCAGGATGCGGATGTCCACCTTCACGGGTTTGGCGCCGCCGACGCGGTCGATCTCCCGCTCCTGGATGGCGCGCAACAGCTTGGCCTGCAGGCGGGTATCCATCTCGGAGATTTCGTCCAGCAGCAGCGTGCCGCCGTTGGCCTCCTCGAACTTGCCGATGCGGCGGGCGAGCGCGCCGGTGAAGGCGCCCTTCTCATGGCCGAACAACTCGCTCTCCAGCAGGTTCTCCGGGATCGCGGCGCAGTTGACCGAGATGAAGGTGCGGCCGGCGCGGCGGGACTTCTGATGGACGTAGCGGGCCACCACCTCCTTGCCGACGCCGCTCTCCCCGGTGATCAGGATCGAGGCGTCTGAGGCGGCCACCTGGTCGGCCAGCGAGATCACCGCCTGCATGTTCGGGTCGCGGACGACCATCGGGCGGTTGTCGTCCGACACGGCCGCCAGCACGGCTGCGATCAGCGCCGCCTCGGGTGGCAGGGGGATGAACTCCTTGGCGCCGGCGCGGATGGCGTCGGCGGCCCGGCGCGGGTCGGCGGCGATGCCGCAGGCCACGACCGGCACCCGGATCCGCTCCTCCTCGTTGGCCGCGATGAGCCCGGCGATGTCGAGGTCGTAGTCGACCATCAACAGGTCCGCGCCCTGCCCCGCGCGCAGGGCGTGGGTGGCGGCCTCGATGGTCTCCACGTGGCTCACCTTGGCGCCGGCGCTCATGGCCATTTTCACCGCCGTGGAAAGCTGTCCGCTCAATTTGCCGACGACCAGAAGTCTCATGTGTCCGCTCCTACAAACGCCGGGCCGATCAGGCCTGAGCGTCGCCGTCCTTGATGATTTCCGTCATGGTCACGCCCAGCCGGTCGTCGACGATGACCACCTCGCCACGGGCGACCAGGCGGTTGTTGACGTAGATGTCGATCGCCTCCCCGACCTTGCGGTCGAGCTCCAGGATGCTGCCCTGGCTGAGCTGGAGCAGCTGGGCCACCGACATGCTGGAGCGCCCCAGCACCGCCGAGATCGCCACGGGCACGTCGAAGACGGTGGCCAGGTCGGTAGCGCTCTTGGCCTCGTCGGACGAGACGTCGGGCAGGGCGCCCTCGTCCTCGGCGAATTCGTCCAGTTTCAGGTCATCGTCAGCCATGGGCTTAGCTTTCCGAGCCGGGGATCAGCGGCTCTGCGTGAAGACCTTCGGCGGCGAGCGCCGCCGTGAGGGCCTGGGTGATGCGTTGCGAGGCGGCGGCGGGGTCGAACGTGGCTTGGCCGTCTCCGAAGTCGAGTGTGAAGGCGTGCGGGCCGTGGGCGCCGTCGGGCTTGACGATGACCGCGCCCTCGAAGCCCAG